>CAYNIT010000014.1:0-37195 GCA_964397205.1 uncultured Phaeodactylibacter sp.
CCGCACTTCACAAAAACGCCAACTTTCCTCCTTTCATTGACCGGCATCGTCATCGTATTCTTGCTGCTTATTTACCGATACTACGAGCACCAGCGGCAGAACCGCGTGCTCAACTGGATGGTATCGGAAAAAACCAGCGCTCTCAACGAAAAAGTACAGGCGCTGGCGCTCAGCAATGAAAAATTGAAACAGTACAATACAGAGCTGGAACAGTTCGCCCACATCGTTTCCCATGACCTCAAATCTCCCTTGCGCAACATCAACAGCTTTACCCAGCTTTTGAATCAGCGAGCCAGGGAAAAACTCAGCACGGAGGAAAAGGAGTACATGGCCTTTATACTCGACAGCGCTCAGCGTATGGACGAGCTGGTAAACGACCTGCTGCAGTTTTCCCAAATTGAAAAGCAGGCCGCGCAAAAACGGCTGTTGTCCATGCAGGAAATATACGAAGAAGTACTGCAGGCCTTGGAAGAAGAGGGCATTTCTCAAAAAGCGGAAGTCGAACTGGAGACTGAGCTGCCCAAGCTGCACCTCCATAGCAACCACGCTTTTCTCCTGCTGTACAACCTCCTCAGCAATGCGCTGAAATTCCGCGCCTCAGACCGGCTGCCAAGGGTGAAAGTAGGGTGCCGCGAAAAAAGAGGCCGCTATGTATTCTACGTGCAAGACAACGGCATCGGCATAGAAGCGGCGTATGCCAAAAAAATATTCAAAATATTCCAGCGGCTCCACGCTCCGGGCGAGTACGCCGGCACGGGTATCGGGCTCGCCATTTGCCAGAAAATTGTCGAAGCCAATCAGGGTAGGATATGGTTTGAATCTGCCTACAGCCGGGGCAGTACGTTCTATTTCCAATTGCCCAAAAACACATTAGGGGCAACTGGTAGCCCAGCTGCCCCTTCCGACAACAGTTTTTAGCCGCTATTCCACTACCAAATTAACCTGCAGGTCAAATTCGTCGTAGATCGTTTTGTCTCCCAAATTATCAAAGAAACTGCCCGAGCCATAGCGGACGTTGAACTCAGAGCGGTCTACTTTGACTTCAGCTATAGCCTTGGTCTTGCCCATTTCCTCCTTCAGTTTGGCTTTGAACTTGATTTCTTTGGTAATGTCCTTGATGGTCAGGTCTCCGACGATTTTGTAATCTCCGGGTGTGCCGCGGGATACCACCTGCGTGATTTTGAAGGTGGCTGTCGGGTGCTTCTCCACGCCAAAGAAATCCTTAGATTTCAGATGGCCCACCAGCTTTTTATTGTATTTACCTTCCAAGTCGTTGCAGGTGATCGTGCTCATGTCAATGACGAAGGAACCGCCCGTCAGCCGGTCGCCATCGAATTCCAGTGCGCCTGACTTGAGCTGTATGTTGCCGGTATGGGAGCCGGTCACTTTGTAGCCATTCCATACAATATTGCTCTCCTCCAGGTTGACGCTGCGGCGCTCGCGCTCTCCTTGCGATGGGTTGGCGAAGCTCATGCCGATCAGCCCTACAGCTGCAACCAATACTTGAAATAATGCCGACTTTTTCATGAATTCTGCTTTTAAAGTTTAAAGAATAATTCAGTATCCAAACAACAATGTTTGAACTTCGTTTACTGCAAAGCTAGGCGCTTCTGTTCAAAGTTGCAACATCAAATTTGATTTTTGAAAAAATCCCGCCTCAAACCGTAGTTTTGCGGACAGTGTACGCCCTGCCAAGCCAGACTTTTTGTTTTTAAAACCGACATTCTATGAAGATACTCATCATCGGCGGAGGCAATATGGGATTGACCTACGCCCAGAGCTTCCTGCGTTCCCACATTACCAGCAAAGAGGACATGATGATCCTGGAAAAGTCATCTCAAAAAGCCGAAGCGCTAGCGGAGCGCGATATTGGCACTGTCTACGGCCGGGCGGAAGATTGCATTCGCCAGTCCGATCTCGTCATACTTGCGGTAAAGCCACAGGATGCCTCCGTTTTATTCGACAGGCTTCGCCCGCTGATCGACCCTCAGCAAGTATTTCTTTCTATCATGGCGGGCGTTAAGCTTTCGAGCATACAGCGAGGGCTGGGCGCCGAAAAGGTCATCCGGGCCATGCCCAATTTGCCGGCTCAGATTGGTATGGGAATGACCGCCTTTACCTCCAGCGAAGCCGTGACCCGCATCGAGTTGGTCATGGTGCAGAACCTGCTCAATACCACAGGCAAGACCGTATACGTAGAGCAGGAAGAAGCCATAGACGCTGCCACCGCCATCAGCGGCAGCGGGCCCGCCTACGTTTGGTTTTTCATGAAATCCATGATGGATGCCGCGCGGGAAATGGGGTTCAGCCAGTCGGAAGCCGAGCTGCTGGTCAGCCAGACTTTCCGGGGCGCTATCGAGCTGTTCAACAAAACCGACTTCACCTGCGAGGAATGGATCGTGAAGGTTTGCTCCCGGGGCGGCACCACGGAGGCCGCGCTGGCTACCTACGAGAAGAATCTGGTCCGGGATGATATCATAGCGGGGGCGCAGGCGGCCCTTTCTCGGGCTACAGAATTGGGCAAAACCGAATAATAAGACTACATTAACGAATACACAACGCTATGCAAGCGTTCTGTACCTGAAAGCAAGCGCCTATGAACCAAAAGAAAGCCCTGGAAGAGGTTCGCCGACTGGCAGGGGAAGCACAGACAGAAAAAGCCCTGCAGCAATTGCTGGAGCTGCTGAGGCCCGACACTCGCTACCAAGCTCTAGAAAACGATGCCCGGCAGGCACTGGCCCAGCTGAGGCATACCGAGCGGGAAGCCCGGCAGGGCATCGCTAGCAGCGAGCAAACCAAGCTGAGCTACAATCGCATCACCCGGCAAATCCTGGCCATCGCGGATGCCTTAGAGCGTGGGGAATACCAGACTGCAGCCGCTTCTGAACCAACGGAAGCCGAGCGCTCCGGCAACTCCAATACCTGGTTGTACCTGCTGGGCCTGCTGCTCCTGATCGGCCTGGGTGGATTCGGCTGGTGGATGACCCATGACACCAGCGGCAAGGCGGGAGAACTGCCGCAGGCCCAAGCTTCCGATGCCTGCCCTGGTTTTCCGGAACCTGAAGCTTTCCGCATACTGCTGCTGCCCTTTCAACAGTTTAACGAGCACGGCCTGCAGCCCCACCTCGCCATCGGCGACCGCCTGAGCCGGATGAAGGACCAATATGGCATCCGCTGCGGCATTCGGTTCTACAAGCTGGAAGAAAACGATCCCAACCGCTACCCTTCGACGGATGAGAAGGCTACGGCTATTGGCCAGCGCTGCAACGCTCAGCTCATCATCTGGGGCAGCTCAGAAGAAGCCGATGATGCCGCCATCATACAAACCCGCTACCGTTTCATCGATCAGAAATCATTGCCTCTGCACAAACTCGCGATGAGAGGGGATGCTGAAATCGACACCGTATCCACCATTTCGAGCATTGCTACCGAAGGCTTGCTGACCAGCAGCATAGAGAATAGCATCAAGCTTTTATTCGGCCTGATTGCCCACAGCTCGGGCAATGAGCCGGTAGCCGCTGAGCTGCTCGAAAACAGCCGGGCCATTCAAGACCCTTCCGCTGCCCTAACCCGGGACGTAGTGCTGGCCGATATTTACCTGTCGAAAAATGATCGCCGCAAGGCATCGGCGCTGTACGACTCGGTGCTCAGCCGCCATCCCGATTATGCCCTCGCACTCAACAACCGCGCCCTGCTCTACTATGAAAAAGGCAAATACACAGAAGCCGCCGAGGACCTCAAACGGGTAATGCCGAAGGACACAAAGGCCGATACCCAGCTGCTGGAAGTCCGGGCGGATGCCTACATCAAAAGCGATCAGCTGCAGGAAGCCCGCTCTGACCTACAGCAACTGCGCTCCCTTAAGCGGAGCCCAGAACTGGATAAAAAAATGGAAGAACTAAGGGGCCGTATACAGCAGGAAGAACGGATCAAGCAAAATGCCGAGCGGCAGTTGCAGCGCAACCCCTCCGATGCCAAAGCGCTGGAGCAATTGACTGCTTCCAGCCGCAAGCTAGGGGACTACGACCGGGCCATACAATCCGCAAAAAAGCTGCTGAAAAACGACCCCCGCAATGCCCGTGGCTACGCCGAATTGATACAAGCCTACCGGGCTAAGGGGGAAACAGAAAAAGTAAAAGAGGCCATCCGCAACGCTCGGCGCAACGGCTTGGATGCCCGACAAATTGAACGGCGGGTGCCTGCGGTGCGCTTTCGGCAGGAAGATTCCCGGCAGCAATAGCAAAGTCCAGAAAAAAAGCTGTAACTTTCTCGGCGATAGTATTACAACTTATTGCTTATACCTATGCCCGAACCGCAACTTACCGCCCTGCTGTTTTTGCTCATTGGCCTGCTAGCCGGCGGGCTGGCCGGATGGCTGCTCGCCCAAGCCCGGGTACGCCGGTATTTCCTTCCCCGCACAGCGCTCGAACAAAGCTATGTCCCCAAAGCCTCATTCCAACAGTTGCAGGAACAAGCCGATGCCTGGCATGCCGATGCCCAGGAACGCAATGAGGAGGCTCGGGAGCTCAGCGTCCAACTGGCCAGACAAGAACAGCTTCGGCTTCAGCTGGAAGAACAGCTGCAACAACAACGGCAAGAAACGGAACAGCTGCAGCAACGCCTGCGCGCGGAATTCGAAAACCTCGCCAACCGCCTGCTGGAGGAAAAGAGCGCCAAATTCACCCAGCAAAATCAGCAGCAACTCGATCAACTGCTCCAACCTCTGCAGGAAAAAATCAAATCCTTCGAGGCGGGCATCGAGCAGCGCTACATGCAAGAAACCCGCGACCGGGTCAGCCTGAAAAAGGAAATCGAAAACTTGCGCCTGCTCAATCAGCAGCTCAGCGAGGAAGCCAACAACCTGGCCAGCGCCCTCAAGGGAGACAACAAGGCCCAGGGCGATTGGGGAGAACTCCAGCTACAGCGCCTGCTGGAGAGAGCCGGGCTGCAAAAGGGGATTCACTTCGAGGCTCAGCCTTCTTTCAAAGATGCCAATGGCGCCCTCAAACGGCCGGATTTCGTCATCCGCTTGCCCGAAGAGAAAAGCCTTATCATAGATGCTAAAGTCTCCCTGCGCGCTTACGAACGCTTTTTTCAAGCAGAAGACAAGACAGAGCAAGAGCGGCATCTGCGGGCGCATGTAGACAGCATCCGGCAGCATATCCGCAGGCTGAGCCAAAAGGACTACCCCAGCTTGTACGACATCCACAGCCCCGACTACCTGCTGCTGTTTGTGCCGGTCGAACCCGCCTTTGCCCTAGCCGTACAGCAGGATCCGCAACTGTTTCTGGACGCGCTCGATGCTAACGTAGTCCTCGTTTCCAACTCCACGCTCTTGGCTACCATGCGCACCGTCAGTTACATCTGGAAACAGGAGAAGCAGAAAAGCAGCGTATTGGAAATCGCCCGGCAGAGCGGCAGGCTGTACGATAAGTTTTGCACCTTCGTAGAAGACCTTAAAAGCATCGGTTTGCGCATTGAACAAGCGCAGGGCGCCTACGGAGACGCTATGAACAAGCTCGTGGACTCTAAGAAATTCGGAGACACCTTAGTAGGCCGGGCGGAGCGCATCCGCGAGCTCGGGGCCAATGCTTCCAAGCAGCTGCCCTCCGATCTCGTGGAAGCAGCCTTGGAGAAGAAGCAACCGCCATCTGAGGGCTAAATCCTCTTTTCTCCCATAGGCGCGTCGTACTTCCAAAAGTAGATTTCTTCCTTGCTGTAGTTGATGGAAAACCGGAATTGCCCCAGGAAGGGCAAGCCGAGCAAGCCGTCGATGCGCTTTTCCTTGAGGTACGGCAGGTCTTCGAATACGAAGCGGGTGGCCTCAAAACGTTGCCCGTCGATCTCGATGGGAGCAAGCTCAGCGGCATTTAAATATTGTGAATTGTGCCCGAAGCCAAGCATCTGTTGCTGCTCCATCGGGCTTACGCTCTCTTCGGGCAGTTTAGCAAGAGCCTCCTCCCCTAGCAGGTTGGTGCCACCGGAATCTAAACCCAACCGCAGGCGCTGCCCCCCTACCCTCGCTTTCACCACCGGCAGCTGCCCGTGCAGGCGGAATTCAAAGCGGTGCAGGGGCTCGTTCAGCCGGTGCATCCAGTTGTCGCGAGGCGGCAGCAGTATCAGATGGCACTGCTCGAAATTGAACAGCACCTCATAGTTTTCGAGCACATCAAAACCAATGACTCCCAGTATTTTCTGCTTAGAAACGGATTCCAGATGGCTGATGTCCATCGCTACTGCTTCCATGTTCTCGCGCTCTACGCCCGCCCAGCTGAAGTGATTGACTTTCACTGCCAGGCTCCGGTCAAATTGGGTCTGCGGGTTGGCCTCAGCCAAGCGCAGGCCCGTAACGTTGCGCGTATTGAGCACCACACTCGGAGAGCCGGTATCGAGCACGAACGCGCCTGTGTCCCCATTGACACTAGCCTGAACGATGATCATGCCGTTGTTCAATTCAAAGGGAATCTTCAAGGATTCGCCCTCCTGCGTTTGGGCTGGCAGGGCTAGTATGCTTATCATAAATCCTATGCACAGTAGCGTTTTCATAAGTCGACGGCTTTAGAACCTTTCCGCTAGGGTCAGGCAGCAGTAGTTCATTCAAGTTCACTACCGTGGGGGAACCGGACGGAAGGAAGGAATGCAGTATGCGCTAGCGCCAGCTTTTCCCCTATCCTCGAACAGGGGCGATTCGGTAGTTCCGCCCTGCTCCCGGACGGCTTGAGTTAACTTCAAATTAACTCTTAGTTTACATTTAGTTAACACAATGACCGCTTTTCCGGGCTTATAGTTCCCGTTTGCCGCAATATTCTGCGATCTTTGCGCCATCACTCAGCAGAATAATATGGGAAAGCGACTTGCCAAATTACTGCTCCGCCTATCCGGCTGGCGGCTCAACCCGAGCATACCGAAGGAAGTACAGCACTGCATCATCGTAGCGGCACCGCACACATCCAATTGGGATATTTACTTCGCCAGGCTCGGATTTTACATCATGGGCATCCCCCTTAAGTTCACCATCAAACAGGAGTGGATGCGATTTCCGCTCAATTTGCTCATCGGCTCGGTAGGAGGCCTGCCCATAGACCGCCGCCCCCGCGAGGCTACCGGAGAGCGCCCCAGCTATACCCAGCTCATGGCGGAGCTGCTGCAGGAACACCAACGCATTGCCATCATGGTTACCCCGGAAGGCACCCGCTCCCGGCGCAGCAAATGGCGGACAGGATTCTACTACGCTGCCCTGAAGGCCGATACGCCCATCTGCCTCGGCTATTTGGACTACCGCAAGAAAGAGGCTGGCGTTGGAGGCCCTGTGTACCCAAGCGGAGACATCGAGGCAGACCTGAAGCAAATCATGGACTTTTATCGCGACATCCAGGGAAAGCACCCCCAGCAATTTACCGTGGATGAGCGCTACGGTTGAACCTTTGCCCCCGCTAGCGCTGCTGGCCCAGCGTCACCAAAGCGATCAGGCCAGAAATCTTCCGCCCAATCGCAATTCGACAAAACACTTGCTCACCTTGCCAGGTTGGAATAAAAAACATTGGTATGCCAGGCGAACCGATCGACAACCTCCTGAAACAATTGGAAAACCGCCCCGCTGATGAACTGGCAGAGCTGGAAGAGCTGGGGGCAGCTTACTTTGAAACCGGGCATTTGCTGCGCCTGCGGGGGCAGTGGGAAGTAAAAAATGCCCTCTTCCATACCTTTCAGCAATTTTTCATCCGCCTCATGGCAGTGTCTCCGCTCTGGCTCGTGCTTTGGTTTTTCCTGGCTCGCCTGGGCTGGACGTTTGCCTCGCTCTTTTTCCTGGCGCTTTTCCCACTGTCGTTTGCGCTGTTCTTGGGCGGCTTGTGGTTCATGCAGCATTTTTTTAAAGGCAGCGGCCATCTCGACCGGGTCGGGAAAATGATCAGCGAGGAGCTGACGAAGCGACAGCGAGCCCGGAAGTAAAAAGTACCATATTCTCCCGGAAAAACGCTAGCCGGCCAGCCTGTTTTACCGATAAATTTGCCACCGATAAATTATTCATACACTCAGGACCATGGAATTGCAGACGCTAAACATCGAGGAGTTACGTTGCAACAGCTTCGCAGAAGGCGGGCAGCAATTCGATATGTGCCGGCTGGAGGAATTCCTGCAGGAAAGCAGCGTGGGGCCACAAGTACACCGGCACAACTACTATATGTTGATGCTGGTCAATCAGGGATCAGGGCGGCAGTTGGTAGACTTCCAGAGCTACGCTGCGTCGCCGGGCATGGTGTTTCTCATGTACCCGGGGCAAGTCCACGCCTGGGAATCCTACAGCGGGCTGGAGGGCTATCTGATTTTTTTCACCCCCGCCTTTTTCACCCAGCGCTACAACAACAATAACCTGCTGGAATTCCCCTTTTTCAACAGCAGCTACCATTCGCCATTCTTGAAGGTGGACGCTCCGCAGTTTCAGCACCTCAACAACTTGCTTGCCTGCATGTTGCGGGAGTACGAACAGAAGCCAGAGGACTACCTGAAGACCCTGCGTTCATACCTCAACATATTTTTGTACGAGTGCAAGCGCCAGTACCAACAGCGCGAAGCAGTGGAGCACCGCAGCCAGGACAAAAGTTCCGTCCTTCTGGTGCGGCAGTTTGAGCAATTGATCGAAACGCACTTTCGGGAAAAACACCTGGTGCGCGAATACGCCGAGCTGCTGCTGTTGACGCCCAACTACCTCAATGCCGTTTGCAACAAGGTATTGGGCAAGTCTGCCGGCTCCCTCATTCGGGAGCGCATTATGCTAGAAGCCCGGCGCCTGCTGCTGCACGATAACCGCACGGTAGCTGAAATCGGCAGCTGGCTCAACTTCGACGACAATTCCTACTTCAGCCGCTTCTTTAAGAAGTACGAAGGCAGGAGCCCTGAGCAGTTTCGCAAAAAGTTTAAAAACCGATAATACATGGACGTAGAGATACTTTCACGCATACAGTTTGCCTTTACTGTAGCTTTCCACTACATCTATCCGCCCCTGAGCATTGGCCTGGGGCTGATCATGGTCGCCCTGGAAGGCCAGTATTTGCGTACCGGCAATGAAGAATACCACGTACTGGCTAAATTCTGGACCAAGATATTTGCGCTTACCTTCGGTATCGGCGTTGCCACCGGCATCGTCATGGAATTCGAATTCGGCACCAACTGGGCTACCTATTCGCGTTACGTCGGGGACGTATTCGGCAGTGCTCTAGCCGCCGAGGGCATTTTTGCCTTTGCGCTCGAGAGCGGCTTCTTGGGCGTACTGCTCTTTGGCTGGAACAAGGTCAGCCCCCGGGTCCATTTTATTGCGACCGTAGGGGTATGGCTGGGCTCCATGTTCAGCGCCATCTGGATTGTGGTGGCCAACTCCTGGCAGCAGACGCCCGCCGGCTTTCAGATTGTGGGCGAGGGCTTGGATGCCCGGGCGGAAATCACCGACTTCTGGGCTATGGTCTTCAACCCATCGAGTGTGGAACGGCTGGTCCACGTCTGGCTGGGGGCTTTTCTGGCCGGCGCTTTCCTGGTGCTGAGCGTGCACGCGTACTACCTGCTGCGCAACCGGCACGTGGCATTATCGAAAAAAGCGTTCAAAATTGCCCTCATCGTGGCTACCACCGTGTCGCTGGGCCAGCTGGTGGCCGGGCATGCCTCCGCTAACGGGGTAGCCGAAAACCAACCGGCTAAACTTGCGGCGCTGGAAGGCCACTTCGAAGCCAATGCGCCCGCCGATGCCTATGTGCTGGGCTGGGTGGACAAAGAATCGCAGGAGGTGACTGGTATTCCCATTCCGGGCGGGCTATCTTTTCTGCTGCACTACGACTTTGACACGCCCGTGAAGGGGCTCAATGCTTTCCCGGAGGATGAGCGGCCAACCGCTCTCAATGCTATATTTCAGTTCTACCATTTGATGGTGGCCTTCGGCATGATTATGATTGCGCTGACGCTGTACGCTTCCTTTCAGTGGTGGCGGGGCAGGCTGTTTGAACAGCGGTGGCTGCTTTGGGTCTTTGTTTTCGCCGTAATACTCCCTAATCTGGCCAATCAGTTCGGCTGGTTCTCTGCCGAAATGGGCCGGCAGCCGTGGGTCGTCTACGGCTTGCTGCGCACCAGCGATGCCTTGTCGGAAGCCGTGGCAGCCAATCAGGTGCTGTTTTCCCTGATCATGTTCTTCCTGATCTACACCCTCCTCTTCGGGCTGTTCATCTATCTGCTGAACAAGAAGATAAAACCCGCCCCAGCTGAAGATAGCCTGCGCGCCCCCCGTTCCCGCCATGAAGAAATGGCGGAGGCAGCCGGCAGGATCTAGAGCAGCCCGGGCCATTCGATGGAATGAAGCACTGAAACCACCAACAAAACAACAACCATGGCAACGATATTCGGACTAGACTACCCCACTCTTTGGTTCCTCGTCATCGGGGGGCTGTTCAGCGGGTACGCCATACTAGATGGATTTGACCTGGGCGCAGGTGCCCTGCACCTTTTCTTCAACAAAGAAAAGAGCCGCCGCATTACCCTCAATGCCGTAGGCCCCGTTTGGGACGGCAACGAAGTATGGCTGGTCATCGGCGGGGGAGCCCTATTTGCAGGCTTTCCCGTAGTGTACGCCAGCCTTTTCTCCGGTATGTACATTCCTTTTATGCTGTTTTTGCTGTTCCTTATATTCCGGGCCGTATCCATTGAATTCAGGAGCAAGGAAGAAATGAAGTGGTGGCGGCGCATGTGGGACATCAACTACAGCGTGTCGAGCATCGCCCTGTCCCTGCTTCTGGGAGTGGTGCTGGGCAACGTGCTGCTGGGTATGGAGCTCGGGCCGCGGGGCAATTTTCAGGGCCACTGGCTGGAATTCCTCAACCCCTACGCCCTGCTGGTAGGCGTTACTACTCTGGCGCTGTTTACGACCCACGGTGCCCTGTACTTACTGATGAAGACAGAGGGCCGTTTGTACGCTAAGCTGGCTATCCTTGCCAAACGCGCCATCATCTTCTTCATCATCACCTTTGGGCTCGTCACCCTATACACGCTCATCTACATCCCGCACCTGACCGACCGTTTCAAGGATTTGCCCTGGCTGTTTGCAGTGCCCGTGCTGGCTTTTTTGAGCGTTGCCAATATCCCCCGGCTCATTTCTAAGCGGCGCTTCCGGCGGGGCTTCATTTTTTCAGCCCTCACCATGAGCTTACTGCTGATTGTAGTAGCCATTGAGCTCTATCCGGTCATGCTGCTTTCTACCGTTGATGAAGCGTACAACATCACCATCTACAACGCTTCCTCCTCCGAAAAGTCGCTGGGCATTATGCTGACCATCGCCGCTATTGGCACTCCCCTGGTGCTGGCGTATACCGCATTCGTGTTCTGGACTTTCCGGGGCAAGGTAGAGCTGGATGAAACCAGCTATTAAGAATGGGCGGTGCTGCGAGAACCAAATGCCAGTGTAGGGGTTAGAGGGGCAGGTAAGAAGAAATACCATTTCCATGAACGCAAAGCACTACATCGTATGCTGCCTGTTGCTCGCCGCAGCCGCCTGTCAAAGCTACCGGGAGCTGCCGGCAACCAAAGCAGAAACGCACTGGAAAGTCAAAGAAATACCGGCTAGCCCGCAGCAGCGCAGCGGCGACCCGGAAGCGGGCTACGCCTACATCGGCAGCGGGGCTTACATCGGCTCGGGGGTGCCTTATGATTTTTTCAAAAAGAAAATGAGCGCTGAGGAAGATACCGTCTTAGAGCGCTCGGGCATTAATGCCAATGTGCCCTATGCTGCCAGCGTATTTGAAGCAGCCAATGGGGAGCTGGTCGTCAGCGGCAACTGCTTCACCTGCCACGCCGAGCGGCTGAACGGCGAGGTAGTGCCTGGCCTGGGCAATAGCTTTTCAGACTACCAGGATAGGCTGGCCCCCTTCTCTAAGCTCCTGCGCCTGGGCATGGACCTCAAGTACAACAAATCTTCTGCTGAATGGCAGGCGTTCAATGACTTTTCCCTCTACTTCCGGGAAATGGCGCCCTACATCCGCACCAACCAGCCAGGCGCTAACCCCGCCTTCCGGCTAGCAGAAGCCTGCATGAAGCACCGCAACCCCAGCGACCTCACCTACACCGAAGAAGCCAATTACCAAATGATGGACTACACCATCGCCACGGATGTGCCGCCGCTCTGGAATGTCAAGAAAAAAAATGCCCTTTACTACAACGGTATCGGGCGCGGCGACTTCACCAAGCTGCTGTTCCAAGCTTCCGTACTGGGCATACCGGACAGCACACAAGCCCGCCGGGCCATCAATGGCTTCCGGGACGTACTGGCTTGGCTCGATCAGCTGGAGCCGCCGCCCTATCCCGGAGCTGTAGACGAGCAACTCGCCGCCCGGGGGCAGAAGCTTTTTGAAAAAAATTGCAGCAAGTGCCACGGCACCTACGGCGAGGAGGAGTCCTACCCCAACAAGCTCATCTCCCTCAGCCTGGTGAAAACGGACCCGATGTACGCCAACTACGCCTACAACAGCGGCATCGTCGACTGGTACAACCGCAGCTGGTTCGCACAGTCCGAGCCCCGCTCCTACTTTGAGCCCGAGCTCGGCTACGTCGCTCCGCCCCTCGACGGCATCTGGGCGAGTGCCCCCTACCTGCACAATGGCTCCGTACCCACCGTAGATGCCCTGCTCAACAGCACTGCCCGGCCAGATGTCTGGAAACGCTCCGGCAACAGTGAGGATTATGACCACCAGGCGCTAGGATGGCAATACAGCGTACCCGATAAAGCAAAGGGGGAATGGGTTTTCGACACTTCCCTGCCCGGCTACAGCAATAAAGGGCACTACTTTGGCGATAAACTTACAGATGATGAGCGGTACGCCGTCATCGAGTATTTGAAAACAATCTAAGCGAAATGAAGCTCCTTTACTTGCTACCCCTGATGTGCCTGCCTCTTTTCAGCCTGGCCCAATCGGAATCAGAAACCGCTATCCAAAAGCGGCTGCAGGCTTACTACGAAGCCAATCAGCAAAAAGACTGGGAGGCGGTGGTAGATATGCTCTACCCTCCCTTGCTGGAACTGTCGAGCCGGGAGGACATGGTGCAGATGTTCTCCGATATGGAGGGCAACGGCATGTTGGTCAACATGAATAGCTTCGACACCCAGAACATCAGCGCCCCATTCCAACAGGAAGGCGAACGCTACGCTAAAGTTGATTACCTTTCGGAAATCAGCATCCAATTCACCTCAAAAGCTTTCCGCGACTCCGCCATCGTAGAACGGCTGCGCAGCAATTTCAACCAAGAGTACGGAGCAGACATGGTACAGCACGATGCCGAGACCAACACCTTCACGGTACAGGCAGACAAATCTATGCTGGCCATCAAGCAAGGGAGCGAGCGCCCTTGGACGTTCATCGAGCTGGACGATCAAAACCCGACCATCGGCAAGCTTATACCGGAGGCGGTCATCGAGCATTTCCGGGAGGAATAAGCAGCTTAGCGACTAGCTGCCAACCCGCTCGCGGAAAATTTCCCGGTACTTAGGGCCGATGCGCAATTGCTGCAGCTCTGCCCCCGGGGCTGCGGCGAGTTCTACGAAGGTAAAATTGCTGGCGTAGGATTTAACGTAGCGCATATTGATGATGAAGCTGTCGTGGATGCGCAGGAACTGTTCTTCCGGCAAGCGTTGCTCCATGTTCTTGATGCGGTCGCGGGTAAAGTAAGCCCCGCCCAGGGTGACCAGCTTCACGTCTACATTGGCCCCCTCGCAGTACAGAATCTCCTGGTAAGTCAGCTTCACCCAGCGCCCCTTTTCTTTGATCAACAGATGCGCTTCCTCGGTAGCGGGGCCAGCTTTTGACAGCTCCCCGATGGCTTTGTCGATCGCCCGGTTGAGCTGCTCCTCTTCTATAGGTTTCAGCAGATAGCCGGAAAGGTCGTATTCGTACCCCTTTACCGCGTATTCGGCAAAGGCGGTAGTGATGATGACTTTGGGGGATAGGGGCAGGTGCTTGATGGCTTCCAGAAAGTTAAAGCCGCTGGCCTCTGGCATCTCAATATCCAGAAAAATGAGCGCCGGCGGTTCGTCGCTCTGCGCGAGGTACTGATAAGCCTCCTCGGCATTGTCGAAGGAAGCTTCGTGCTGCAAATCCAGCCGGCCCTGCAGCAGGTCAATGAGGTATTCCCGCTGCAGCGCTACGTCTTCGACGACGATAAAGGAGTATTGCTTTTTCATGCCACCGGGATTTCAAGCTTAACGGTAAAGATAGGCGCTTCTTCCAGAAGTTCCAGCCGGTAGCGTTCACCGTAGATCAAATCGAGGTTTTCCACTGCTGCCGCCATGCCGATGCCCTGCCGTTCTGAAGCGGCCTGCATGGTATCCTCGTTGCGGGCGTTGGGCTTGAAGCTGTTGGCGATTTCGGCCTTAAGCCACCCCTCTTCTACCCGGAATCGGATGTGGATCATCTGCGGTGCTGGCCCCCGGCGGTTGTAGTGCTTGAAGCAGTTTTCGACCAGCAGCAGCAGGATCATGGGAGCAATGCGGTAACCAGGCTGCACCACGCCCCGCTCCTCGTACACCAGGTCCGTGCTCTTGGGCACTTGCAGCCGCTGCAGCTCTACATAACTGCGTATGAAGCGCAGCTCGTCCTCTAGCGACACCAGCCGCTCATCGGTCTGATAAACCACATGCCGCAACAGGCGGGAAAGCTCCCCGATCAGTTCGGGCAGTTCCTCCGCTTTGCGGCGCGCCAGCACCTGTAGGTTGGCCAGGGTGTTGAAAAGAAAGTGGGGCCGGATTTGCCGCTTGATGAAACTCAGCTGCCGCTCCGCTTCCCGCCGCTTCCGGATGATTTCCTGCCGCTCTTTGCGCTCCAGCTCGCGGCTCTTCTCGATGGCTTCCTTGGTATAAGAAATGCCGGTGGTGCAGAGGATAAAAAACAGTATCACGATCACCAATTCGTACCACTGCTGGTCCACTATGTCGAAGGTAGCCTTCATAAAGGGGGCGTAGATGAAGGAAAAGGCCACCGCTGTGCCGAAGCTGAGCAGCAAAAATAGGTAGAAAGACCAGCCCTTTAGCTTAGCAGCGTCGATTATTCGATCTCTGAGAAAATCTTGAAAGCGCCCCTGGTAAACAAAGAAGAGGTTAAAATAGACGGGCAGCCCCATGAGCAACGTATACCCTAAAGCCTCCCGAAAGACTTTCCAAAACGCCTCGCGCTGGTAATCAAAGGTATCAAGCAGCTCGACTTTGCCCTGATACCAGGCGTGCACGGCAAAGAAGCAGAATACCACGATCAGCACAGCACCGCCGAAGCCCAAATGCTGTACTAAGTCTTTGCGCAGCATTTCGTACAGGCCGGCTTGTTCTTTTGTGATCCGCATAGATGGGCTTTGTACTACAAAAATGCCCTACTCTGCTACAAGAATTTGCTAATCGGCGGGCAAGACAGCATCTTTACCATACAATAATACGAATAAGCGTTGGCAGCGATGCCGCTGGCTCAAAGATATACAGATTTGCTTTCCCAACAATCCGCCAGAGGGTTAAACCCTTCCTGGCGGTTTGTTTTTCTTTATTGTACAAGCTTGGAGGCTTCTTAGGGCTGCTGCCAGATTTGCTCCCGAAACAGCTTCAGCAGCGCCTTCCGGTCTACTTGATGCCGCCCCTCGAAAGTGTGCTCTACGAAGGATAAACCTGCCTTTCTCATCTCGGAGCGGCAGGCTTGCAAGCGCTCTTGGGCCAAAAACTGATCTTCCGTACCGTAGACGAAGTGCAGCCGCTTGTCCTGAAAGTAATCCAGGGCTGGCTGGTAGTCAATGTCCTCCGGTACGGTGCCAGCCCAGAGGACAAGGTGTTGGAATTGTGGGAACGCGCGCATGATCCAACGCATCTGCGTTGCCACTCCCTGCGAAAAGCCCAGAAGTATAAACGCTGCATCTTCGGGCAGTTGCCCCTGGTAGTAATCGTACAAGTGAGAAAGGTAGTCGGAGAAGTCGGCGATTTCGTGGAGGCGGTCTTCCTTCGTCATCCAGCTCGCTTTCACATCGCCCGATAAGCCGCCCCAGTAAAAACGAGATAAGCCCTCCGGTGCCACTACCAGCGTATCCGCCCGCGCAATGCGGTCGAACTTGCGGATGAAGTGCCCCGCCAGCTGGCCATAGCCGTGACAGGCGATACAGCAGTAGCGAACAGCAGGCCCTGCCTCGCCCAGGGTGTACACCCGCGCCCGACGCTTTACGGTAAAGTGGTGTTCAGCGAGATTTCTCATGCGTCAGTTGCGGTCGCGGCCGAACAAGTCTTTATTTTCGCTATCGATTATCGGAGCGGGGCGGGGCGCCTCATCGGAGACCTGATCGAAAACTTTCTCTACGTATTCCCAACGGCCATCCTCGGCGAGGCGGTAACCTTCGTAGCTGCCATCTGGGTAGAAATTGACCCCTTCTCCGTAGGGGCCTTTCCTTGGAATGAGGTGGTCAAAAACGATCATTTCCAGGCTCTCGTCGTAATTGAGACGGGTGCTGACTTCAGCGGAGTACTCCCGGACAACGCGATGCTTCGCTTTGTTTTGCCCGTGCACAAAAACTGGAGCGCCAAATTTGGGCTCCCCACTTTCCTCGAAGCGCAGCACATCAATCAGCTTCCGTTTCCGGAAGAGTTCATTGCCGTCGAACCCGAACAGCAAGTAGTATTTGCCCTGCTTGTCCTCGGCCTGTATGATATTGTAATAAACCGCTCCATACCATTGTTCGGGGGAGAGTACGCGCTGCTCCGGGCGCTGCACCTCAAAGGAGCGGTCCACCAGCGGGAAGAGTTTCAGCTTGGGCTGATTAAGCTGAATGGCGCCGTAGTAGCGGTATTCATCTTCTTTTACGTACAGCTGCCAGCTGAAGACGCGGAAGCTGCTGTCACGAGGATACTGTATCGAGATGGCTTTCAATTGCTCAAAGGGATACTCAAAGGAGTTACGGACCTGCAAGGCTTTTACCAAGCGGGGGATGATCTCCCGGCAAGCACCAAAACGGTTTTCCTGTACGGAATCATTGACGACAGCGTGGGCGAGCAGCCCGAGCGTATCTTCTGCTTCCTGCAAGAATGCCAGATCCTCCTGCCCGATCAAATCGGTCTGAGCGGAAAGCGGCAGCCAGGCCAAAACAGATAGCAGTACAAACAGGGTATATTGCTTCATGGCGAAGGAGAATACAGTTTGTTACGAAACGCGGAGCCTTCCAACTTATTTCACCGGTGGCGTTTGCGCTTGTTGTTTTTGTAGTCTTGGAAGATGAACTCGCCCAGCCCTTTCAGGCTGCTGTAAAAAGCTTTGCCGTTGTTAGCGCGGGTGAATTGATCCACGAAGTTCATCAGGTAGCGGTCCCGGGCAATCATGAAGGTGGTGACTGGAATATTGAGCTTGCGGCAGCGCTGTGCCAGGTTCAGGGTCCGGTTGACGATGGTCCGGTCCAGGCCGAAACTGTTTTTGTAGTACTTCTTTCCCTTCTTGATACAGGTGGGCTTGCCATCCGTGATCATGAAGATTTGCTTATTGGCGTTTTTGCGCCGGCGGATGATGTCCATGGCCAATTCTAAACCGGCGACGGTATTGGTATGGTAGGGGCCAACTTCCAGGTAGGGCAGGTCTTTGATGTCAATCTGCCAGGCATCGTTTCCGAAGACGATCACGTCCAGGGTATCCTTCGGGTAACGGGTCGTGATGAGTTCCGACAGCGCCATCGCCACCTTTTTAGCCGGTGTGATGCGGTCTTCTCCGTACAGAATCATGGAGTGGGAGATGTCGATCATCAACACCGTGCTCATTTGGCTCTGGTAGAAGGTCTCCTGGATTTCCAGGTCGTCGTGGGTCAGCTTGAAGTCGTCGATGCCGTGGTTGATCTGTGCGTTGCGCAGGCTCTCCGAAACGGCGAGGCGGTCGAGGCGGTCGCCGAATTCGTAGGGGCGCAATTCGGAGGTTGCTTCATCTCCTTTGCCGCCGAAGCGGGAATCGTGATTGCCCCGCTTGGTCTTTTTCATTTCGCCGAATATGTCCTCCAATGCCTTTTGGCGAAGGGCGATTTCCATTTTTGCGGAAGGAGAAAAGTTGGCATCGGCGGGGCTATTCTGCTGAATGTACCCCTTGTCGATCAGGTCCTGAATAAAGTCTGCCATCCCGTAGCCCTCATCCGTCAGGCCGTACTCGCGGTCGAGTTCGTTCATCCAGGCGAGGGCTTCGCTGACATCGCCGGAGGTGTGCACCAACAATTCTTTGAAGAGTTCGAGCAGTTTTTCAAAGCTAGCCCCTTCATCTTGTCCGGGTACAAATTCAGAAAATTTCCAGCCAATCATGCGCGGTAACTATTTGAGTGGTAAGGAGAAAGTATGTCCTCCTCAACTTTAAAAAAGCGTAGCAGCAAAAAGTTCAAAATATCAAGGAGTAGGGCGCTGGGTTTTAAGCCAGTGTACAAGACAAGCTATTAAGCTTCGTCTTCCATTTCGCAGCAGTTGACCAAGTCCAGGTAGTCCGGCCGGTCGGAAGCCAGCTTATGGATAAAACTGCTTTTGACTTCCCCATCCTGCAGCACGAAGGCGCCAGGCATCTGAAATCCGTCTCCCAGTTGTGGGCCGACCCCATGTCCGGAGACTACACCGGCGGAAAATCCCCGTATCCAGGACTGCAGCCCGAAAAGCTGGGTGAAATTGCCCTTTACCAGTCCGAAAGCAGCGTAGTATTTGCATTCCGGGTCGCTGATGTGGGAGACGCCTTCCAGCTCGTAGCGGTTGAAATAGCGCTCGGCGATTTCATTGGAGGCCATGTGTACGAAGACGAGCAGAGAGCCGGTTTCCTCGATTTGCTGCCGTTGCTTAGCAATATCCGAGAGCGCCTCCCGGCAGAAGGTGCATCCGAAATGACGCAGAAAAACCAGGAGAACGGGTTGTTCTCTGGACAGCTCATGCAAACTCTTGCCGAAGTTGGTGGTCATGTGGTGCAGTACCTCGCTGTCTAATTGCCCTTCATTTGTCATATTCGATAGGTTTGAATACTGCTATCAACAAGAGCGGCGGCCCAAAGTTTTGAAAAAGCGCTACATTCAGAAGTTTAGCAAGCAAAAGCCTGCCCCCTTACCGGAGCAGGCTTTTTTGATGCGGCCTTGTTCTTTATTCGGGCTTTATATGTCCATTTTGTCGTATACTTCCATCACGGAACGGACGTGGTCGGCGGAAGAATTGAGCAACGCCATTTCTTCCTCGTTGAGGTCCAGCTCGATGATTTCTTCGATGCCGTTTCTGCCCAGCTTAACGGGGGTGCCCAAGAAGATATCTTTCAAGCCGTACTGCCCGTTCAGCAGGGCGCAGCAGGGGAAAATCCGGTTTTCGTCCCGCACGATGGATTCTACCATTTGAGCTGCTGCTGCCCCCGGAGCGTACCAAGCGGAAGTGCCCATAAGCTTAACGAGCTCGCCGCCGCCCATCTTAGTACGTTCTACG
Source organism: uncultured Phaeodactylibacter sp. (assembly GCA_964397205.1). Taxonomy (GTDB): domain Bacteria; phylum Bacteroidota; class Bacteroidia; order Chitinophagales; family Saprospiraceae; genus Phaeodactylibacter. The sequence continues at coordinate 19,454 of CAYNIT010000014.1, forward strand.
ATGGCATTAAGTTTTTCTCTATCGATCATTTCCAGTACGGGAATGCCGCTAACGGTGGTATAGCGCGGCAGAGGCACCATTGTGTCGCCGTGGCCGCCCATCAGCACTGCCTGAATATCTTTGGGCGAAACATTGAGTTCTGTTGCCAGGAATGCCCGGTAGCGGGCGGTGTCCAGAATGCCCGCCATGCCAAACACGCGGGAGGAATCCAGGCCAGCTGCTTTGTAAGCAGCGTAGGTCATCACATCGAGCGGGTTGGAGACCACGATGATGATGGGGTTTTCGGAATGCTCCTTAATGGAGTCCGACACCATATTTACAATTTTGGCGTTGGTGGCGATGAGGTCGTCGCGGCTCATACCAGGCTTGCGGGGGATGCCGGCGGTGATGACTACGATATCGGAACCGGCGGTTTCCTTGTAGTCCTCCGTACCGGTAAGGCGGGTGCTGTAGTAGTCGATCGGGGCTTGCTGCCAGCTGTCAAGTGCTTTGCCGCGTGCCATGTCTCCTTTGATATCAAGGAGTACCACTTCTTTTACAAGGTCTTTGTGCGCCAGGACGTTGGCGCAGGTTGCACCTACATTGCCAGCGCCAACAACGGTTACTTTTGTCATGATTTTCTTTTGTATTTGGTTTAATCGCTAAAATTGTCGGTTCTCAACCATTTGCTGCATGAAAGTTGGAAGGCATCGACTCAAAGCGCCCATGCGGCTGTTGAGTTGATTGAATCCTTGTTTTTAGTGGCGCAAAGATAGGTAATTTCGGACAGGAGGACAGTATGGAAGCCGAACATTTGCTTTGTCAGAAGCAGCCGCGGCTACTTTATTTTGTTACTTTTGTCCCCACTCAGCATTTTGCGCAAGCGAAAAATAAAATTCGGAAAACGTAGCGAAACATGTCTAAACACATCATCATCACGCTTACTTTAACGGCCTTTGCCACTCTGCCCCTGCTGAGCCAACAGCAGTGGTGCGGCACCACCGGGGCATTCGCCGAGCAAGTCGAACAGCAATTGATTGAGAACAAAGAGCGCCTGAGAAAAGGCCTGGTTACTACCCGGGATATCGAGTACATTCCGGTCAAGTTTCACCTCATCGGAAGAGTCGATGGGGAAGGGCGCATCGCCATCAACAAACTGCTTGATCAGCTCTGCGCCCTGAACGAAGACTTTGAGCCCGTCGGCTTCCAGTTTTACTTCCACGAGGGCTTCAACTACATCTACAACGATCAGGCTTTTGAAAACCACATCTCGGTACAAAATACCGTTTTGGAGAGCAATCGCGACCCGAACGCGCTGAACGTATACATCCCGGAGAGTGCTAACTTCAGCTCCGGCAGTGCCGGCACGGTACTCGGCTATTTTGACCCTGGCTTCGACTGGCTGGTCATCAGCCGGGATGAAATCAGTGGCTCCTCCAGCACTGGCCCCCACGAATTCGGCCACTTCTTCGGCCTGCTGCACCCCTTCCACGGCTGGGAGCCCAACGCCTGGAACCAAGCCGACCACGGCAATCCAGTCACTCAAAACTTTGCCCCCGACGGCGCCAACCGGGTAGAACTGGTGGACGGCAGCAACTGCAACATCGCCGGAGACCGCATCTGCGACACGCCGGCCAACTACAACTTCGGCCTGGGCTGGCCGGACTGTGACTTTACCGAGGAAATCTACGACCGCAACAACGACTTGCTCGATCCCGAAGAAAAGTTGTTCATGAGCTACTTCCTGCTGTGCAACCGCGATGATTACTTCTTCACCGAGGAACAAATCGCGGCCATGCAGTCTGACTACCTCTCCCCTACTAGCAGCTACTACCGCTCCGACTACGTCCCGAACCAAACCGAAATTACCTCAACTGCGGTGCCGCAGTCTCCTGCCAACGGCCAAGCCTTCGAGCGGTACAACGACATCGAATTTTCCTGGAGCGATGTGGAGGGCGCCACTGCTTACAACCTGCAGATTGCTCTTGAACCCACCTTTTCCAGCCCCATCTACGACGAGGTGGTCAATGGCAATTCTATTGTCATTCAGGAACTCGAGCCCACCCGGCTCCACTTCTGGCGGGTACGCCCCTTCAACGAGTACCGTACCTGCACCAATTTCTCCTCTTTTCAGACCCTCTCCACCGGTGCCATCACGAGCAACGTCAATCGCGATGCCGAAGAAGAGCTGAGCGTAAGCCCCAACCCTATACGGAGCGGCGGGCAGTTGTGGATAGAGCTGAAAACGCAGGACACCTTCGAAGCACAGTTCCATCTGTATGACATCACCGGCCGTCATCTGCGGGAGCTCGGCCGTCAAAACATCCGCCCAGGCAACAACAATATTTCGCTGCGGTTGAACCGCAACCTGCAGGCTGGCCTCTACTTGCTGGAAATGCGGCAGCGGAACCGGCGGCGTTACAGCCGGCTGGTCATCAGCGAATAACACGGGGCTTTTCAGCTTTCCTGCCCTTGAGCATGAGGGTAGCGTTCCTTATTTGTGTCTATGGTTATGAAGCCTCCCTCAAATTGTTCCAATTAATTAACCCTGTTTAAAGCCAGCCCCACTGGCAACTAAATGCTATTTAACTTATTATGGCCAAAAAGATATTAACCGCTATTGCTGCATTGCAGCTGGCAGTAGCGAGCTTTGCTCAACCCGCCAATTACTGCGGCACGCCCCACGGAAAATCCGAATGGTTGAAGGCGTACCAGCAACAACCCCAAGCCTACGCGCAGCGGTCCAATAATCTGCTTTACGTGCCGCTGACCATCCACCTGGTAGGCACTTCCGAAGGCGAGGATTTCTTGAGCGTCAACAGCCTTTACGAAAATTTCTGCACCCTGAACGAAGCCTTTGAGGCAGCCAATATACAGTTCTACATAGAGGGAGACATCAACTACATCAGCAGCGACAACTACTACGAGCACAATTTCCAGCAAGGCAGCTGGATGATGCAGGACAATAATGTGCCCGGCACCGTCAACTGCTACTTCGTGGGCGACCCTGCCGGCAACTGCGGCTACTACAGCCCATTCCGAGATGCAGTGGCTATGAGCAACGGCTGCTCGGGCGGAGGCGCCCAAACCTGGGCGCACGAACTGGGCCACTTTTTCTCCCTGCCCCACCCCTTTTCCGGCTGGGAAGGCACCGATTACACCCCTTCTATGGAGGTGCCTAACTTTCTTGAGAATGGGGCAGCAGTTGAGCGGCTGGACGGCAGCAACTGCAACTTTGCCGGCGACGGTTTCTGCGATACGCCGGCTGATTACCTCAGCTTCCGCTGGAGCTGCAATGGCAGCGGCGAGAGCAGCGTACTGCAGCAGGACCCGCAGGGCGAAGAATTCCGCTCCGACGGCTCCCTCATTATGAGCTACTCCAATGACAATTGCAAGTACCGTTTTTCGAGCGGGCAAATAGATGCCATGCGGGCCAACATCCTTTCCCAGCGGCAGGAACTCATTAACGATGCCCCTACCCCGGAACCTATAGCCTCGGAAGTGGAGCTGCTCAGCCCGGAAAGCGGCTTAGCTTTGGGCAATGCCAATACCAGCGTTTCGCTGAGCTGGGCCCCCTTGCCTAGTGCCGATGGCTACGTAGTGGAGACGGCGGTAGTATTGCCGGGCACCAGTACTACCATTAACGAGCAGCGCCACTTCGCCGAAGCGACCAGCTTGGTAGTGGAGGGGCTGGTGCCCAACCGGGACTACCAGTGGCGGGTACGCCCTCTCAATCCCTACGACGGCTGCGCGCCGTATTCCGACCCCTATTTTTTCAGCCTGCGGGAGGTAGTCAACAGCAGCCGGTATACCGAAGAGGCTTTCGCCTTCGAGCTGTTCCCCAACCCTCAAGAAGCTGGAGCGCCCATACGAGTGGAATTGGAATCGCCAGTATCCTCCAGGCAAGCCGTGCTGCGGCTTTACTCCAGCACCGGGCAGATCTTGCGGCAACAAGCAGTCCCTAATGGCAGCGGCAAGCAGCAGTTGTCTATCTCTACTGAAGGGATGGCCGCTGGGTTGTACTTGCTCGAGTGGCGGCACGCGGAGGGCCGCGTTCAGCGCAAACTGCTGCTGCAGTAAGCAAGGGCCTCCAAAACTGCATTGGAATTCTTATATTCGTCTGAAAAACGAGTTGGCATGAAGCAATTATCTACCCTCTGCCTGCTGTTGGCAGCCACTACTACCCTGCTGGCGCAGCAACCAAAACAGTGGCTGAAGCCTTGCGGCACGCCCAGCTACCGCTCTGAATGGCTGAAAGCATACCAGCGCAATCCGGAAGCCCACCGCCGCAGCCTTGACACCCTGCTGCACGTGCCGCTGACCATCCACTTGGTGGGCAGCGATGAGGGGGCTGGCTTCTTCGAGCTTTCTTCGTTGAAAAAAGCGATGTGCAAACTCAATGAAGACTTTGCCCCGGCCAATATTCAGTTTTTCATCGCTGGCGACATCAACTACATCGCCAACTCCGCTTACAACGTACACGATACCGTCCTGACCGGAGCCGAGATGATGTTCGCCAACAATGTGGAGAACACCCTCAACGTCTACTTCGTCGGCGATCCAGCGGGCAACTGCGGCTACAACCTGCCCTACGCGGGCGTAGCCATGAGCCGCAGCTGCTCGGGTGCCAACAGCGATACCTGGGCACACGAAATGGGCCACGCCCTCAGCGTGCAGCACCCCTTCCTGGGCTGGGAAGGCGGCGTGAGCTACGACGGCAGTGTCAATCACAATTACGAAAACCCTGCCCCCACTACCGTTACCTACAACTACACCAACTTTAAAGACACCCTGATCCTCGATACGCTGATCATCGATACCGCTCAGGTAGAGCTGATGGATGGCAGCAACTGCACTGTAGCCGGGGACGGCTTCTGCGATACCCGGCCGGACTACCTCGGCTTCCGCTGGAATTGCAATCAGGATGGGGAAAGCAGCCAATTGCAAACCGACCCAAGTGGCGTGACCTTCCGCTCGGACGGCAGCCTGATCATGGGCTACGCCAACGATGCCTGCCAGTCGCGTTTTACAGAAGAGCAAATTGCTGCTATGCGAGCCAACCTCTACGAAGAGAAGCCGGAGGTCATCTCCAATCAGCCGCCGCTGCCAACGCTCAGCGATGAGCCCATAGCACTGATGGCGCCCGAGGATGGCAGCAGCGTACAGTTCGATGATGTTACTCTGGAGTGGGAAGCAATTGAGGGTGCCGCCACCTACATCGTGGAAACGGCGATCGTCCCGACTTTCGTCCTCGGCGCCCAAGAGCACTATACCGGCACCAATCAACTGACGCTCACAGGGCTGGACAACAACCGGACTTACTATTGGCGGGTCACCGCTTACAACCGCTACTCATTCTGCGCCCCGATTTCCGAGACGGGCACGTTCCATACCGAACAGCTCACCGCTGCGGCTTCCATTTCGTCGCTTACTGCTGCCAAGTTATTCCCGAATCCAGCTAATGGCGGAGGGCCGGCAAGGCTTGCCCTGCAGTCCTCCGCTCCGCTCCGGGGCTATTTGGAACTGCGCCACCTTTCCGGGCAGTTGCTGCGCCGGCAAGGGATCGATTTGCCAGCGGGGGAGCACCGCCTAGCCTTGCCGGTTCAGGCCCTGCCCGCCGGGTTTTATACCGTACAACTGCTGACGCCTCAGGGGCGCTGGGTGGAAAAACTGACGATTCAGCGCTAGGAGCGCCAATCAAATGGTTGCTCAATGCAGTAGAAGAGGTGGGCGGGCAAGGCAAACTGCCTGCACCGCCACTGCCGGTATCAGTAGTTAGCGTTTATCCACATTCCGAGTAGCCACAGCTCTTGCAGATCAGGCAACCCTCTTTGTAGATCAGGCCGTCTTGATCGCCGCAGCTGGGGCAGGCGCTGTCGGCTGCTTTGGTGCCGTCGGGCACGAACTGCTTCAGGGCGCGCACCACACCATTCTTCCAGGTGTTGATGTAGTCTTCTTCCACATTCAGCCCCTTTACCAGATCTACCACGTAGGGGATGGGCATGCCGTGGCGCAGCACGCCGGAAATCAGCTTGGCGTAGTTCCAGTACTCTTTGTTGAAGGAGCGGGATAGCCCCTCAATGGTAACCCGGTAACCCTGCCGGTCCTCAAACTGCAAGTCGTATCGGTTGTGCCCCTCGTCGTCGATGTTCTTGATGACCCAGCCGTGGGTAACGTAGCTGGGGATGATGAAGATGTCCTCTGACTTGCCCGTGAAGATTTCGTAGGGCCGGTTTTCGTACAGGCCGATCACCGCGATCCAATCCTCGGAATTGTTCTTGAAGCGAACCACGGCAGCTTCCAGGCGCTCGGGGCGCTTAGGCGGCATGGTTTCCTGGAACTCGTTGGCAGCGGCTTTCTGTTCTTTATCAGAAACCAGGACCCCGGAGCGGGAACCATCGCGGTAGATGGTGCAGCCTTTGCAGCCAGCTTCCCATGCAGTTTCGTATATCTGCTTGACCATTTCTACGGAAGTTTCCTCCGGCACATTTACCGTTACGCTGATGGAATGGTCTACCCACTTCTGAATGGCGCCCTGCATTTTCACTTTCTGCACCCAGTCTACATCATTGGCCGTAGCGCGGAAGTAGGGAGAAGACTCGATGATAGGCTGAAGTGCTTCGGCATCCATTCGGCGCACCTCCTCTACATCGTAGCCATTGGCCTGCAGCCAGTCCAGGAACTTGTGGTGGAAGACGTTGTACTCTTCCCAGTGGTCGCCCACTTCATCGATGAAGGTGACATTCGCCTCCTTATCGCTTGGGTTGACTTTGCGGCGGCGCTTGTAGGTGATCAGGAAGGCGGGTTCTATGCCGCTTGCCGTCTGTGTCATCAAGCTGGTGGTGCCGGTGGGAGCTATGGTCAGCAGGGCGATGTTGCGGCGGCCATGGGCCAGCATCTCCTCGTAGAGCGCGGGCTCCGCTTCCCGCAGGCGGTTGACGAATGGGTTGTCCCTTTCGCGATCCGAATCGTAAATGGGAAAAGCTCCCCGCTCCTTGGCCATTTGGGCAGAAGAACGGTAGGCACTGACGGCCAGCTCCCGGTGTACCTCCACTGAAAAGGCAATGGCTTCGTCGCTGCCGTAGCGGTACCCTAAGGCAGCTAGCATATCGCCCTCCGCGGTGATGCCAACGCCGGTGCGCCGGCCCTCTACGCAGGTTTTGCGGATTTTTTTCCACAGCTCGTATTCGGTAGTTTTTATGGCTTCGTCTTCCGGGTCATTTTTGATTTTCTCCAGGATGCGGTCGATCTTTTCTATCTCCAGATCGATGATATCGTCCATGATGCGCTGCGCCAGCTGCACATGCTGCCGGAATTTTTCAAAGTTGAAGCTTGCCCGCTCGGTGAAGGGCTCTTCCACGTAGCTGTACAGGTTGATGGCCAGCAGGCGGCAGCTGTCGTAGGGGCAGAGCGGGATTTCGCCGCAGGGGTTGGTAGAAATGGTGCGGTAGCCCAGCTCGGCGTAGCAGTCCGGCACCGACTCGCGTATGACGGTATCCCAGAAGAGCACGCCCGGTTCGGCGGACTTCCAGGCGTTGTGGATGATCTTTTGCCAGAGCGCCGCCGCGTCAATTTCTTTGGTGTAGGAGGGTTCTGCGGCATCGATGGGATACTGCTGCAGGTAAGGTTTTCCCTGGGTGGCTGCCCGCATGAACGCGTCTTCGATTCGCACGGAGACGTTAGCGCCCGTAACTTTGCCCTGCTCCAGTTTGGCATCGATAAAGTCCTCCGCATCCGGGTGTTTGCTAGAAACTGTCAGCATCAAGGCACCGCGCCGGCCGTCCTGGGCTACCTCCCGGGTAGAATTGGAGTAGCGCTCCATGAAGGGGACGATCCCCGTTGAGGTAAGGGCGCTGTTCATAACCGGGGAGCCTTTGGGCCGGAGGTGCGACAGGTCCTGCCCGACCCCGCCGCGGCGCTTCATGAGCTGCACCTGCTCTTCATCCGACTTGGCGATGCCGCCGTAGGAGTCTGCTCCGCTGCCAATGACGAAGCAGTTGGACAGCGAAGAGATCTGAAAGGGATTGCCGATGCCCGCCATGGGGCTGCCCTGCGGCACGATGTACCGGAAATCCTTCAACAGCTTATACACCTCTTCCTCTGACAAGGGGCTGGGGTAGCGTTGCTCCACCCGGGCGATCTCCGCCGCGATACGGCGGTGCATATCGTCGGGGGTTTTCTCATAAATGTTGCCGTAGGAATCCTTCAGCGCGTATTTGTTGACCCACACGCTAGCGGCGAGCTCATCGCCTCCGAAGTAGGCGGCCGAAGCCTTGAGGGCTTCCTCGTGTGAGTAAGTTTTGGTGTACTCTTTTGTGGTTTGGCTTGGGACAGCTGACATCTCCATCTTAGTTATTGGTTTGGCGTTGTATAAATGTGACAATCCTGCCCAGGCTCACAGCCTGGACAAGCTATTGCTGTTGTTTAAGGTGGTTTATCTCAGATTGAAGCAGGAATAGTTGCCGGGGGAATGGTTGTAGCACTACTCCCGTAAAGCGTGTTGGTCGTGTATTATTCTCTAAAAATAAGAGGCTTCCGCCAAAAAAGCACAGCCTGCCTGGTGATAATTTTCCACAAAATGTGGAAAACTTGCCCATGCTGCTTCACAGGAAGCGCCGCAGCAGGCGCAGCAAGAGGGACAAGGCAATGCTGATGAGGATCATGGTGGTAATGGGAAAGTAGAAGGAAAAGTTTTCCCGCTCGATGCGGATATCTCCCGGCAGCCGGCCCAGCCAGCTCAGTTTGTCTCCAAAGAAGTAGACGATCAGGCCGATGAGCACGATAAAGACACCGCCGTAGATGATGAGTTTTCCGGTATTGGGCATGTGGGCACGGTTCAGTTCACCTTTGCAAACAAAAAAAGAGGCTCTCACCGCTTGTACGATGAGCGCCTCTTCTTGTGGTGGGCATTACTGGATTCGAACCAGTGACCTCTGCCCTGTCAAGGCAGCGCTCTAAACCAACTGAGCTAAATGCCCGTTCTTTTTACGGGAATGCGAAGATACGCAATCTGAGCTGGAAAAACCGAAAGCTGTTCAAAAAAAAATCCCACCTCCTAAAAAAATGGAAAATCTTGACTAGCTTTAGCCGTAAGAAAACGAGTGAAACCATGAGACACCATTTACCTTTTCTGATCGCCCTTCTGGCGCTCAGCGCCTTTTCCTGCAAACCATCCGAAGAGATGGTCCAAAAGGTGAAGCAGGCGGAAGACAATCTGGAGCAGTGCCGCAAAGATGCCCGCCGGGCGGAACAGCGGTACGAGTCTCGCATCGCTGACCTGGAAGCGCAGGCCAATCAGGCAAAGGACCGGGCGCAGCAAGCGATGGCGGAAAACAGCCGCCTGAAGAACAAACTGACAGAAACGCAGGCGGCGCTGGAGTCCACCACCCGCGAGATGCAGGCTTCTTCTGACGATTACGGGGTATGGTTCCGCGTACAAATCGGCGCCTACGAGGACCCCAAAATCACCGAAGAGCTGGAAACCAATGAAGAAGGGATGGGGCTGGAAACCAGCGATAACCTGCAGAAAATTGTCCTCGGCCGCTTTCGGGAATACGAGAAAGCAAAGCAGCTGCAGGAACAAATCAAGACGCTCGGCATCAAAGATGCTTGGATTGCTTCCTACGAGGATGGCCAGCGGGTGCCGATCGAACAGGTGAAAGGGGGGCAGTAAGTGGGGTGCAATTTTGCGGCAGCGCTTACTAAGCTACCCGCTCCTCACCTACCGGCAGTATTTCTTGCAATTTTTCCACCACTGCATCCACCTCAGTTTTGGTGTTGTGGTGGGAAAAGGAGAACCGTATGGTGCGGCGGGGGGAGTCCCCCTTCAGCGCGGCAATGACGTGGGAGCCTGCATCCGCTCCGGAGCTGCAGGCGCTGCCGCCGGAAACGCTGATGCCAGCAATGTCCAGGCTGAGCAGCAGCATATCAGCTTTGGGCGAAGGCGGGAAAGCTACGCTGAGTATTTTGTAGTGCCCCTGTTCCACATCGCCATTGAACTCCAGATCGTCGAAGGCAGCGCTCAGCTGATCTTTTAGGTAATCGCGTATCTCTGTTACTTTGCTGCGCCGCTCTTCCATCTGCTCCTGCGCGAGCTCCAGCGCTTTGGCCATTCCGAGGATGCCGTAGATGTTTTCCGTGCCGCCCCGCATGTTGCGCTCCTGCGCTCCACCGTCGATGTAGGGCTTGATCAGGTTGTCGCTGTTGATGTAGATGAACCCGACGCCTTTGGGCCCGTAGAATTTGTGCCCGGCTCCGGTCAGGAAAGCAACGGGCGTTTGCGATAAGTCAATGGGGTAATAGCCTATGGTCTGCACAGTGTCGGAATGAAAAAGCGCGCCGTATTCTTGGCACAGCTCCCCCACCGCCTGCAAGTCGATCATCGTGCCGATTTCGTTATTGGCGTACATGAGCGCTACCATGGTTTTGAGTTCGCTGTTCCGCAGGCGGTTTTCCAGGTCCTGCATATCTACCCGCCCTTTTTCATCCATTCGCACGTGTTCCACTTCAATAGCACCTGCTGCCTGAAGCCGGTTCAGTACGTGCAGCACAGCGTGGTGCTCGAGCGGGGAGCTGATGACCCGCTTGACCCCCAGGTCGCGCACCGCGCACTTTAGCGCCATATTGTTGGATTCGGTGCCGCCGGAGGTGAAGAAGATTTCCCCGATGGAGGCGCCGAGGATGTCCGCTACTACTCGCCGGGCGTGCTCGATGGCAGCGCGGGCGTTGCGCCCCTCATTGTGAATGGAAGAAGGGTTGCCGGGAAATTCAAGCATGGCTTCCTTCATCCTCTCGGCAACTTGCGGGTCAATAGGAGTAGTTGCGGCATTGTCAAAATATATTCTTTGCATCTGCTACGCCATTTTACCATTAAACCAGCGATCGACCAGCTCGGTTTCGACATCCGGCTGGTGTTTGTAGTAAAATTCGTTGGTGCTCGGGTCGTACTGATAGTCCTGCCCCCACTCCCGATGGTGGTGGTAGACTTGCTCAATTGCGTCCAGGGCCTGCTCCAGCTCCTCCGTAGCCATAACCGGGTGTATGGACATGCGGATCCATCCCGGTTTGTGGGAAAGGTCGCCGTGGCTGATTTCATCGGTGATGGACTTGGAATACTGCTGGGAGACATTGAGCAGGTAGTGCCCGTAGGTGCCGGCGCAGGAGCAGCCGCCGCGGGTTTGTAGGCCGAAGCGGTCGTTGAGCAGTTTGACGCCCAGGTTGTAGTGCAGGCCCTCGATGTAGAAGGAGATTACGCCCAGCCGCTCCCGGATGTCTTTGGCCAGGATGTGCAGCTTAGGCAAAGTGCCGAGGCGCTCCCAGACCCTATCGAGCAGCTCCCGCTCGCGGGCGAGGATGTTTTGCACCCCCATCTCTTCCTTGAGCTGAATGCAAAGTGCCACGCGTATGGTCTGCAAAAAAGCTGGCGTGCCGCCATCCTCTCGCGCTTCGATCTCATCGATGTACTTATGGCCGCCCCAGGGGTTGGTCCAGTCTACTGTACCGCCGCCCGGGTTGTCGGGCACTCGGTTGGTGTACAGTTTGGGGTCGAACAGCAGGACACCGGTGGAGCCGGGGCCGCCCAGGAATTTGTGGGGGGAAAAGTAGATGGCATCCAGGTGCTGCAGCTCTTGTTCGGGCCGCATGTTGATGTCGATGTAGGGCGCGGAGCAGGCAAAATCCACGAAGCAGAGCCCTCCGGCCCGGTGCAGGCGTTCGGCAATTTCGTGGTAAGGCGTTTTGATGCCCGTAACGTTGGAACAGGAGGTGATGGCTGCGATTTTGGTGCGGCGGCCTTGGTATTTAACCAGCAGCCGGTCCAGGTCTTGCAGATCGACCAGGCCGCGTTCGTCGGGTTGGATCACTTCGACATCCGCCAGGGTTTCCAGCCAGGAGGTTTGATTGGAATGGTGCTCCATATGGGTGACGAACACAATGGGGCGCTCTGCTTGCGGCAATTGCACCTGTTCGGTATACTTTTCGTGTATTTTGAGGCCGAGCAGGCGCTGGAATTTGTTGACGACACCGGTCATGCCGGAATTGGAGGAGATGAGGACATCTTTGGGCCGCGCCCCCACGTGGCGCTTGATGATGGCTTTTGCCTTGTAGTAGGCTTTGGTCATTGAAGTGCCGGTGACGGAAGTCTCCGTGTGGGTATTGCCCACAAAGGGGGCGATTTCGCGGCTCAGTTTTTCCTCGATTGGGCCGTACAGCCGACCGCTCGCCGTCCAGTCCGCGTAGATGATCCGTTTTTCGCCGAAAGGCGTGTGGAAAGTCTGATCGTGGCCGATCACGCGGCGGCGGTAGGGGCTGAAGTAGGATTCCAGCTCAGAATGGGCAGTGGTCAGGGCTTGCATATTGGTATCTTTTAGTCACTGTTGTTCAATATCTCGGCGGCGGCCTCTTTCATCTGGTTGGCGAAGGCCTCGGCTTTTTCCGGGCTTGCTCCTTCGGCGTAGACTCGGATGATGGGCTCGGTATTGGATTTGCGCAAGTGCACCCATCCATCTGCGAAATCGATTTTGAGGCCATCGATGGTGGAGTACTCCTCTTCCTGAAAACGCTGTTCCAGTCGCTCCAGCAAGGCGTCCACGTCGATCTGCGGGGTCAGGGCAATTTTGTCTTTGATCATGTGGTAAGCTGGATACTCGGCCTTTAAAGCACTCGGCAATTTGCCGCTCTTAGCCATATAAGTTAAGAAAATTGCTGTGCCTACCAAAGCATCGCGGCCGTAGTGCAGTTCCGGCAGGATTACGCCTCCGTTGCCTTCCCCGCCGATAACGGCGTTTCGGTTTTTCATTTCGGTGACTACGTTCACTTCGCCCACGGCGCTGGCGAAGTACTGCCCGCCCTGCTTCTCGGTGATGTCGCGCAGGGCCCGGGTAGAAGAAAGGTTGGATACGGTATTGCCGGGTTTTTGCTGCAGCACGTAATCCGCTACTGCTACGAGGGTGTACTCTTCGCCAAACCAGCTGCCGTCTTCGCAGACGAAAGCCAGGCGGTCCACGTCGGGGTCTACGGCGATGCCCAGCTGCGCGCCTTCCTCAACTACGGTATGGTAAAGCTCTTTGAGGTGCTTGGGCAAGGGTTCGGGATTATGGGCAAAGTGGCCGTTTGGTTTTTTGTTGAGCAATTCTACTTCACAGCCCAGCGCTCTGAGAAGGGCAGGCATGGCTATTGCGCCAGAGCTGTTGATGCAGTCTACTGCAACGCGGTACCGTTTAGATTTGACCAGCTCGGCATCCACGTAGGGCAGCTTCAGAATTTCATCGATGTGCTTTTGGATGTAGCCGTCGACCTGCAGGCTGTTGCCCAGATTACCGACACCGTTGTACTCGATCGCGCCGCTGTCGATGAGTTCCAGCAGCGCTTCGCCTTCGGCTTTGGAAATGAACTCTCCCCGCTGGTTGAGAAATTTGAGGGCGTTCCACTCCTTCGGATTGTGGCTGGCGGTGATGACGATGCCGGCGCCGGCCTTTTCCATGGGGACGGCCATTTCGACGGTTGGGGTAGTAGAAAGGCCTAGGTCTACCACATCGATGCCCAAGCTGCGCAAGGTAGCGTTGACCAATTGGCTCACCATAGCGCCAGATATGCGGCCGTCGCGGCCAATGACTACTTTAGCTTCTGCGCCTTGCTGCATGAGCCAGTAACCGAAGGCGGCGGTGCATTCTACAACATCCTGCGGGCTCAGGTTGTCGCCTGCTTTGCCGCCGATGGTGCCGCGGATTCCTGAGATTGATTTGATTAGTGTCAAGGTGATGTGTTTTGTTTTCGCTCAAAAATAGTAAAAAATGGGGCTTGCCCACAGCTGAAAAAAGGACACTCCCGGCCGGCGGCTTGAAAGTATGCGGAAAAAGCCTTATTTTACCATGCATCATTTGGCAACACTTCCATTTAAAACCATAAGCCATGGCGAGAACGAAGAAACAAAGAAAAATTGAAGCAAAAGATCAGCGAGAAGGCAAACGCATTTTGACCATTATTCTCATTACTACCATTGTTCTGGTGAGCCTGATGTACCTGGTGTTCCAGAACTCTTGAGTGGCTACTGGCCTGCGGGCAGGATGCGAGTGTACTCTACTTGTTGCAGGCGGCTCGTCCAGCCTTTGTATCTCAGCGTATCGATTGGGGCTTCCGGCAGCTTTTCCGAAATCGGTACGGGCAGGAAGAAGAGCGCATCGGGTTGATCGGCAACAGCATCTTGGAGCTGCCCGGGCTGGTCCAGTATGACGGTATTGGGAAAACGGGCTTTGGCGTAGGCCGAGAGGGCGAGGAAGGGGGCATCTTTTGGAGGGAGTACGGCACAATAGGTGTTCGGGCTTACCGAAGGCTGTTCTATGGCTTCTTTGGGCATATCCGTTGCCCAAATTCTCTGCCCCTCCACAAGCGGGTAGAGCCTCAGCCAGAAGAATGTGGTCAGCAGGATGCCACTAAAGGTGAGGCCTGCTTTGGCGTAGCCTTCGCGATTGCCCAGCAGGCCGATGGCGCCCAGGAAGCTCAGCACCCAGTACATACCGCCCGCCAGCAGAGCAGAGCGGAAGCCTGCCCCTTCAAATTGAAGGAAACTGCCCATCATGAGGACGATTAGGAAACAGGCGGCGGCAACGATCTGTACGATAGCGCCGGCGAGCACAATACTGCGGTGCGGGTAATTGGGTACAAAGTAGCTTTTGAGCTGTTTGGCAGCTACCAGTGCCAGTACTGCTTGCCAGACGGCGGCGTGCGCAAGCAGGCCAGCCAGTACGGCACCGAAGAGCACCACGGAGAGTTCTTCCCCCTGCCGCGACCGCCGGAAGCTTTCCCAAACGCCGGCCAGGGCCAGCCCGAGGAAGGGCATTACGCCGAGAAGGTTGGCCCCGAGGAAACGGCCGGTTCGGAAGCCGATGTAAAAGCTGTGCTGACTGAAATCAATCCACTGCAGGAGGTAAAGCGCTGCCAGCACCAGTATGCCCATCGCCCAAGGGTTGAGCTTCAGGAGTACTCTTCCCGAAGGATGGGCGAAGTAGTAGTAAGCGGAGGCGAGGAAGACGAGCAGCGAGCTGCCGGCCGGCTGCACCCACAGGGCCAGGGGAAAAACCAGATAAAAGACGATCTGCCATTGCAAATTAGGCTGTTTGAGGTAGCGAAGCAGGGCGGAAAAAGAGGCTGCCTGCAGCGCAAATGCCCAAATGTCTCCGCTCGCTACCTTGGCCAGGTTGGTTACCAAAAGCGAGGAGGCCAGCAGGAGGAAGGTGTTGCCCAACAGCTGTTTGCCCAGCAAAGGGCGCAGCAGGAGGTAGGCAATCAGCAGGCTGAGCAGCAAAACGGCCACGGAGGGCAACCGCAGCGCGAAGTGGTCAATGGGCGGCTCCCCCCCGGATAAGGGCAGCGACAGCACCTGCTCGTGCAGGGTAAACCCTGGCAAGCCGTGCAGCGCCCGCCACGCTAGGAAGGATTCGGCCCCATCCCAGAGCGAAGCGTAGTCGTTCATCACCAAAAGGTTGAGCAGGAATAGCACGCTGGCAAAAATGGTGAAATAGCTGGGTACTTTTAGCATGAGCAAAATCGCACTTGTAGTTGCTTAATTTGCGCGGCAAGGTAAGGAATTGTGGGATAATGTGGAGGCGGGACGAGCCTCGGGCTTGCAACATTTGCCCGAGTTGTGGTAATGGCAGCGGAGGGAAAAAACCAAAAACAACAATGCTTGCTGGCAGAAAACCGGAAAAATTTGTACCTTGATCTCATCAACTATTATCATTGCACGACATGGATTCTAGCCGGGATCAACTACAGGCTTGCCCCCTTACTGATGCTTCCGTGCCATAGGCAATCACTCAGGCATACACCCACTAGTGGTAAAGGACACCGCTGACTGACAACTTAACTCAGGCACAACTAGATGACAGTCAAGTTATTACGGCCTACAAACATGGTCGGTCACTTTGTTCCTTCACCGCTAACATACCCGGTATAGACCGGCGGCCCAAGGACATCAAATCAGGCAACGGGCGAAGGCAGTGATCCGAGGAAGCTGCTTCCGCCTCAAGCAAGGTATACTGAACAAATGAGAAAACTATGGCTAATCAAGCATCAAGCATTACGTACAACACCATTGTTTTATACGCGGCTGAAGACCTTCGGTATAAGGAGCACATTGAGCGGCACATCAAGCGGCGGAACGATAGCAAGCACCTTGGGAAGCTGCTTTTTAAACCGCTGGGAGCTCTGACCGGGCATTACTTCTCTTCTGACAGCAGCATCAACAACTACCTTGTCGTTGTCTGCCTGCTGAGCAACGATTTTCTCTTTTCTGAATTTGGATTTAGCCGGCAATTGAAAAACCTGAGGAAGCACCACAACCTCAAGCGGACACCGATGGCCCCCATTTTGCTTGAGGCATGCGAGCTGAGCAATACGCCCTTCAACGGCATAGCCAGTTTCCCTGCCAATGCCGTTCCGATTAAGCAGTTACCCAAGGAAGAATACCACCCTACTCTGACAAAACTGGCCTCAGAAATCTGCGAGCGCATCAAAAAGCAGATGGTTTGGAAGGAGAGCATGGAACGGCATTGGCAAGATGCCCAAAAAGCGGATACGATTGCAGACTACCAGTTTTTTCTCGACCAGTATCCGAACAGCCTGTATGCGGGAAGGGCGGATGCTCGAAGGAAGACATTAGTGGAGGAGAAACTCTGGCAAGAGGCGGCTTCGTTTGACAACGTCTCCTTTTACTTCCAGTATTTGACAGAATCCCCTTTGCAGAAGTACCGGGAGGAGGCGCTGGACAAAATTATTGAAATTGAGAAGGACGAACCTCTGGCTCGGAAAGAAATGATGAAAGAACACCATCTGAGCATGCTGCTGGATTACAAACTGAAGTTCAGAAAGAACGGAGACATCAATGCCGCCAATCAGAGGATATTTGAAACCATGAATACCCCCGTCACGGAGTGGCTGGACAGGCCGATTCCCGAAAACTCGGAAAGCAACTTTCTAGAGCTGCAGGTATTCCGGCAATGCGACAGCAATGAGCTGATGACCTTTGGTCTGCTGGAGCGCTTTCAGCGCGGCTTAACTGCAAATATGGCTTCGCTTGAGAAAAGGATCAAAAAACGGAATTGGTCCTTTCTTCCCATTCTTTTGCTGGTCACCTTAGCGTTTTTTTTATCGTTGCTCTATTGGCTGGTGCCTTTTGTCTTTGACAAATGGTTGGCGATCAAGCTTTTTTTTATCTACCTTTTTGTCGAGTGGATTAAGCTGGCGGTTAATGCCATCCGGTCCATGGCCGAAGATTACCGACTGATAGGGGAAAAGGCCAAAGAGCTGAGTAGGGCCGTGACCGAACTGAAGATCTCTTTTTTGACCAATGACCCCAAAGGCCGGGGCAAGTCCATCCTGCACTTATTCAATGCCGAAGAATGGGTAGCTGAGGTGGACGGCAAAACTTTGCTCAACTATCTTTTCCCTTCAAAGGAAAAAGAGAACAGCCGCGCTGAGGATCTGAGCGCCATTGAACAGGTCAAGTATTTTCAGCGGCAACCTTAGACCATCTTTGGAGCTTGAAAAATAGGGTGTGTAACCTGACAGGAAAAACAGCCCGGCGTATTGCTGAGGGATACAAGTTCATGAATCAGATCAAGCACGGGGTTTACCCCCTATTTTGAGGCCCCAAAAAAGCGCCGGACGAAAAACATGCAAGATTATACACTCTATCTTAAAGGCTGTCCAATCTTAGACGGGTAGCCTTTGGAGCAACCTTTACGTTGCAAATCAGCGCTTTATGAA
>CAYNIT010000015.1:0-15444 GCA_964397205.1 uncultured Phaeodactylibacter sp.
AAAGCAAAGGTGGAAGAGCAGCAGGCTTATATCGACTTGCTCACCTCCCGTACCGACAGTGCTTCCGCACAGGTGAAAGACATCGCCCTCAAAGCCATTGAAAATTCCGGCATGCGCTCCCTGAACTTTCCCACGCAGGAACGGTCGAGGAAAGAGGAGGACTGAGGGTTGTATGGAAGGGGGCTCTGGACTTTATCAAAAATGCCGTGTATCTTACAGTTGGCTAGTTTAAAGCGCTATTGATGAGCGAAACAACAACCACCATACCCCGTACCCTCGAAGAACGGCTGTCCTATGGAGAAACCATGATTGCAGAAGCGAGCTGGGATACCTTTCTCGATTTGCTCGAAGCAGAGGCTTACCCAATGCAATACGACAAAGGACAAATTTATTCCTTTCTGGCCTATGCTACCCTAAAACATGAAGAGCTCATTCCCTTGATAATTAGCGCCCTATTTCCATTGTTGGAGCGCAAAAATTATCGAATCTTTGGAAGCAATCTGCCGCTTTCAACCCCTGGACCGGAAAAAATATTTTTTAATGCCGACTGTACCCTTGTGAAGGGGCCTTCTGAGTACATGCCACTAAGAGGCGAAATGAAAGCCATCACCAATCCAGTAATGCTGGTGGAGGTCCTGTCCAAAAGCACCCACAACTTTGACCTCGGGCAAAAATTCCAGCGCTACAAAACCATCCCGTCTTTGCAGCAAATCCTATACGTAGATAGTCAAGCACAGCGGGTCATTAGCTATCGGCGGGAAGAAAAGAAGGGGGTTTGGCTAATCGAGGAGCTTACCGGGCAGGGGGAAAAAGTGCCAGTGCTGCAAGAGGGGGAGATAGAGATGCAGGCATTGTACAAACACTGGAAATCCAGGGGCTAGCCACGCTGCTCCGCATCAAGCAGCAGATGAAAGCAGCTTTGCAACCCTATGGCTTTGCGCACTACACCATTGAGGTGGAGCTGAGTGCAGAGGATTGCGGGCTGGGAGAGCATTAGGATGGTTGTCCGAAGAGGTGTTTTCAGGAGGGTTGAAAAGTTTGACTTTTTGCATTAAATTTGTGCAAAAAGTTATACTTTATGTATAGAAGGGTGCTGTACAAAGCATTGGAGGACCATCTAGACCGCAAGCTTATCACGGTGGTCACTGGCATGCGCCGGGTGGGCAAAACCACAGCAGTGAAATACCTATTGGAAAAAGTGGCTCATGACAACAAAGCCTATATCGACTTTGAAAAGATAGAGCACCGGCATATATTCATGCAATCTAGCTACAAGGAAGTTCAGATTGAATTGGAAATTATGGGCATTGATTTTAATAAGCCAGCGGTGATCGCGCTTGATGAAGTGCAGCTAGTAGGCGCATCGGCTAGTATCATCAAGTATTTTTATGACCATTTCGATATCAAATTTATTATAACCGGCTCTAGTTCCTTTTACTTGAAAGACCAGTTTGCAGAAAGCTTGGCGGGCCGGAAGCGGATTTTTGAAATGTTTCCGCTCAATTTCCAAGAATACCTGCATTTCCGGGAAGAGGATACTCGTTTAATTCGGCAATTTGCCATGTCTCCGTACCGCAGCGGCCTTTATTTGAAGTACAAGGAAGCCTATGAGGACTACCTTCGTTTTGGCGGTTTTCCAGAAGTAGTGCTCTCTGATTTAGAGGAAGAAAAGGAGGCCTACTTAAAGGATGTGATTAATGCCTACATCGAATTGGACATCAAATTGCTTTCTGATTTTGAAGCTAGCCACGATTTATACCAGCTTATCCGCTTGCTGGCCGGGCGCGTGGGCAGCCCATTGGAAGTAAGCCGTCTCGCTTCCATACTAGGCATCAATCGAAATAAGGTAAAAAGCTATTTAGAGCTGTTACAGCGCACCTATTTTGTCATTGTCCTGCCGCCTTTCACTAAAAACCTGAGCCGGGAAATCAGCCTACGCAGCAAATTATATCTAGCAGATACCGGCTTGCTCCAGCAGCTTGCTCAAACCAGCTCAGGGCAAGTATTTGAAAACGCTATTGCCGCCCAGCTCTTCCCACTGGGAGATTTGAGGTACTACCAGCGCAAGAGCGGACAGGAAATCGGCTTCATCTTAAACGGGGAACAAGCCTTCGAGGCCAAGGAAACGCCTACACCTTCTGATCACCAAAGACTGGAAAAGCGTGCCCGGCAGTTGGAACTGACCGATTGCGCCCTCATTGGCCGCTATCCGCCCCAAGGAGGGTTTACGGACTTCATCTGGGGCGGGGTGGTTGGTTGAATGGTAATGCCGCCTTTTTACTATCCCCGCACAAACAACCATTTCACACTGTGGTAAAGCCCTAGTCCAATATACCCCAGCACTCCAGGTTTCTTCCGCTCCTTAAGGTTGATCGTGATCGTAGCGTAGGTATCCAAATGATCAATACGGTTCATCTTGCCCTTGAGCAAGTCGATGGTTTCGTTGAGCCGCTCCAGCTCTTTTTCCACTTTCAGGATTTCGTCTACGGTTTGGGCTTGATCCAGTAGCTCCAAGTAGCGGTTCCGGGCTTTTTGCGCATTTTCCAGCCGGACTTGATAGTCGAAGTACTCCTCCGTGACATCATTCCCCCGCAGGTTTTTTCGGTCGAGCCGGCCCAGGGTGCTGATGTCGGCAATAGCTGCTTCTAGTTGCCCGCTTTTCACCCGGATGACCGACTGATAGGTGCCGATTTCGCTGGCGTAGCCCTCATAGCGCTCGGCGATCTGCTCGATGCGCAGGTTAGCGGTATCTGGGTTTTCTATCACTAGCGTAAGATTGGCAGAATAGAGCATCTTGCGGCGTGTCTGCTGTGGCGCTTCCCCTGCTGCAAAGAAAGCAACTCGGCCTAAGGAGGAATCTGGGATTTTTTGGCTGGAAGAACAAGCCGTGAGGAAGGCAGCGAAGGCAAGGAGTGAAAACTTGGCAATGAGGTGCATGGGTCAGGTTTTGCTTTTGAAAAATCGGAAGTTACAGGCGGAAAATGAAAGAAATTAACAGGTTTAAGCAATAGCTTCAAAAAACGCCTCAAGTTTCTGTTCATCTAGCTTCCCATCGGTACGGACTCCGCTGCACACATCTACGCCGTAGGGCTGCACGGTTTCGATGGCGCGCTGCACATTCTCCGCTTTCAACCCCCCAGCTAGGAACACCGGCACCTCAGACTGCTCCACGATGCGGCGGCTAAGCGACCAATCGTGCAGCCTGCCCGTGCCGCCCAGCTTTTTGATTTTAAGTTTAGGGTTGCCGCTGTCGAGCAATAATGCATCTACAGATTCAGAACATCGCAGCGCCTCGTCTATTGAGCTTTCATCCTGCACATGAATCACCTGCACGACCTTGATAGCAGGCAAAGCCGCCCGTATATCGGCGTGGGCCGCTTCTTTCTGTGCGTCCACTAATTGCAAGGTAGTGGTATGCACACGGCGGTGGTGGGCAATGATTTGGGGCGCGCTTGTTTCGCTGGTAAGCAGAAAAGTAGCCACAGGAGGTGGCACATGGGACACGATTTCGGCAATCTCTTCATCGGTGATAGGGCCGGGGCCAGTGGGCATGGGGCCTACCAGCCCTAGGGCAGCGGCACCGTATTGTATAGCGAGCTGGGCTTCTGTATTGCTGCTGATGCAGCAGATTTTAACCTTTGCTTTTGAGTGTAGCACCGAAATTCGGATTTAGGCAAGCTAAAAAATGAACTGCAAAAACTAACCAACCCTCAACCCGTCCCTTACCTTCTTGTCCACGCTAAGCAAGGTGACTTCCCCATTTTCTGCTATTGCTCCGAGCACCAAGCATTCGCTCATCACATTTGCGATTTGCTTAGGCGGGAAGTTGACGACTGCCACTACTTGCCGGCCGATTAGTTTCTCCGGCTGATAATGGTCCGTTATTTGCGCCGAGGTTTTGCGCTCGCCCAGCGGCCCGAAGTCAATGTGCATCACATAGGCGGGCTGGCGCGCTTTCTCATTGCGATAGGCGCGCCGCACGGTGCCTACTCGCATCTCTACCCTCTCGAAATCTGCCCAGCTAAGGGAAGCCTTGTCTTCGGAGCCCATGCTTACGGTTTTAAAAAAGCCTGAATGTAACTATTCAGCATGTGATGAAAAACAAGTACGGCGCAAAATTTTGTAGCCTTTTCCGCCAGAACCTCTTCTCTTTCCCCTTAAAAGGGGAAGGTTGGCATACAAAAATTTTGCACCAAGTGGCAAATTAAAAGTATGCTGAATAGTTACGCCTTAATAAAGTCTCTTGATTGCGCTGTAAGGCCGCCGCTTCTGATCACCCCCAGAGCTGCCCCGGGTATTTCCCTTCTTCCGTCAGCTGGGCAAAAGCCTTCTGCACCATAGGTTTATCTTCTTGGTAAGTGACACCGTACCAGCGCTCGGCATTGGGGATGACGCTAAGCTTTATCGCCCCTTTTTGAATCAAGTCATTAACCACCAGCGGGATGTAAAACTCCGCCCGCGGGTTATCCTGATTGTCCCGCACAAACTGAATAAATTGTTGCCGTATGATTTCAAAAATGTTGGGATGGAATCCCCAGAAGTTCATGGAAACCAGAGCATCCGGAGCGAGCTGCCCTTGCTGCCCACCGTCGTCGAACACAATACCGTTGTCGGTGCGCTGTATCTTGTGGCGCTCTACTACATCTGTGAGGTGCCCTTGCCCGTTCACATCACAAACGCCCCGATTGACGTGGCCGGCATCGGACAGCGTTTTGTCCAGCTGGTACCCGATCATAGCGTAGTGATCTGGCGTACAATCATTCCGCAAGAACTGCGCCATAGATTCAAAGCTAGATATACCGTAGTAATCGTCAGCATTGATGACAGCAAAGGGTTCATTAATCTTATCGTGGGCTACCAGAACGGCGTGGGCGGTACCCCAGGGCTTTTCCCGCTCCGGCAGCTCGTCCAGGCCTTCCACTGGTGTGTTTATGGCTTGAAAAGCGTAATCTACCTTGACCTTATCCTCGAATTTGCCGCTGAAGCGCTCGCGGAAGGCTTGTTCGATATCTTTGCGGATGACGAAAACGACTTTGCCGAAGCCCGCGCGGATAGCATCAAAAATGGAATACTCAATGAGTACTTCCTCGTTAGGGCCAAGCGTATCGAGCTGCTTGAGCCCTCCGTAGCGGCTTCCCATGCCAGCCGCAAGAATAAGCAGGGTTGGTTTCATGAAGTTTTTCGCTAATGTAAGGCTTAATCTGCTTTCCGGCGGCGAACCTGACGGACAAATTTTTCTACTTGCTTTTCTACCCGCCAGCGATGGATGAGCAGGCCCCCGACCCAAGCGCTGCACCCTAGTAAGAACAAAGTATTGCGGCTGAATTCCACTGGCTCAGCGTACATGGTGTAAAAGGGCCGTACCAGCAGTACCTCAAGACAGATAATGCCGGCGGCAAGCAGAAACAGGAAAATACTGGCAGCTTTTGCCCGGTCCAGAAACAACGGCTCCTTACGGCGCAGGCATTTCTTCAGAAACATGATGCTGTCTTCCCGGTAGGGATTGATACGGATCAGCTCGCGCAGCACATAATCACAGCGGTCGTACTGTACACAGCGAAAATGGGAAGCAGCTTTGCGAAACAACAGTTTTTCAAAGACATCCTCTCCCTCGTAGTACTGAACGTTGTTCTGAATAGCTGTCTCTATAGCCACATCTACCATCAGCAGGTGCTTTTGATGGAAGCCTACTTCAAACAAGCTGTTGACATAAGCCAGCAGCATTTCGAAGTATTCTTCGAAGTCAAGCCCGCGAATGGTATCCTCTTTATCCTCGTAGAAATGGATGATACGGCGGTAGTTGTCCGCTTCAATTTCTTTGAAATCACGGAAGATTTTAGAATGGTAAGTCGACTGATAAAGCGGCATATCGTCAAGGCGTCATAGTGATTCGAGGGCATAGAGTACTGGCTTGCTGGGGCTAGCATCTATCTCGAAGCTTGCAATTTGAAGGTTTATTAGATATAATCCATCTGGGATGGAATTGTTTACATAAACCAGCTCGCTAATGGTACAATCCCTCCGCGGCGCCTCCGGATATTGCCAGAAGGCGTGATGGGCGGCGAGCTTGCCGCCATCCTCCTCTCTATCTACAGAGGGCAGGTCAAGGAGCAGGTGCTTTACGCCCCGCTCCACCAGGTACGCTGCCGCCCCGGCTTGCATATAGGGTGGATTAGCTCCTGAATAGTTGGTGCTCAGCTTGAGGCTGTCATTAGGTAAGGTACGCAGTACCAATGCTTCGGTAGATGGAATGCCCTGCAGCGCTTCCTCCAACTGCGCCCGCTGCAGCACCCGGTCGCCTTCCTGCGTTTTTACGGGATAGAGGCTGAGCAGATAAGCCGGGAAGTGAAACTGCTGCAGGCTTTGATTAATGGTGTACGGTTCACGAGCGATATGCCCGACGCATTCTGTGTGAGTGCCGTTGCCGTGTACGTTCAATTTCACATTCAGGAAATTCAGGGGGCCGCCGCGCTGGGTAGAGCCGATGAAATCCCCGGCTATCACCGGGCTGGTCTCCATAGGCGGGGCATGAAAGCAATTGACCGTATTCAGCCCCTCTTGCAGCGGTATACCAATGTTCAGCGGCTGCTGTAGATCCGCCCGGTAGTGGCGCCCTGCGAGTTGTAGTTGTACTAGCATTATTACAGTAAGTTGCTTAAAAATTACGCGTGTCGGCTCCCCAAGCCAGCTTGTTGCGGATGGTATCCATGAAAGACACATCGTGCAGGTGAACTAGGCGGATGCCGAAGTCATTCTTTCGCACCGCCAGCTGATGGGCTGCGGTAATGGTCTCGAAGCGAGAATCGAGTGTACACAAAAAGTTCTCCCCCCGCCCCTCAATTTCAAAGGAGATGACTGCATCATCGGAAATGACGATGGGCCGTACATTAAGATTGTGGGGGGCTACCGGAGTCAGCACGAAGTTGCCGGAATTGGGAAATATGATAGGCCCGCCACAACTCAAAGAGTATCCGGTGGAACCCGTGGGAGTGGCTACGATTACCCCATCCGCCCAGTAAGAGTTGAGGTAACCGCCGTTGATGTAGGTGTGTACCGTAATCATGGAGGAGGTATCCCGCTTGAGCAAGGTGCAATCGTTGAGGCCAAAGCGTATTTCGCCGAACAGCGGCAGGTTGGATTCCAGGTAAATCATGCTGCGCTCCTCGATCAGGTACATGCCCCGCCTTACCAATTGGATAGCCTCCTTCACCCTGACCTTCTCAATACTAGCCAGGAAGCCCAGCCTACCGAGGTTGATCCCCAGAATAGGCACCCGGCTGTCTCGGATATGCGTGGTGGCACTGAGTATGGTGCCATCTCCTCCAAGGGTAATGAAAAAGTCGAATTTGCGCAGGCTGAAATCCAGATAGCCTTCAAATATGCCGACTTCTGACTTAAAGTCGATGATGCCCTTCAGCTCCTCCATATAGGGAGCATACACGAACGGTTGGATGTTTTCTTCGTAAAGCGCATCAAACAAGCGCTGTATGTGGGGGACATCTTCCTTCTTTAAGACTTTGCTGTAAATGACTACCTGCATTATATATTCATGCTAAGATGTAAAAATAAGCCATTTTCCAGTAAATCGTTGTAGCTGTATTCTATTTGTATAACTTTATCGTAGTAGAGGACGATGTCCAGGCCAATCCCGCCCCCCCAGAGCGGCCGATTATTGAGGAAGTTATTGAGTTCTACTTGCATATTGGGGCTGTTGACATACCCAAAGTCGCTGTTTAGCGAGAGGTGCAAGCGGAAAGGCATGCTGCGGAAAGCATCAATGGGCATCATTTTGCCAAAGTTGATGCCGCTGTCCCAGAAGCGGAATTTCAAACTGGATTTTATCATGCCCATGTCCAGCCCATCGACGATGTAGTAGCCAAAGCCGGTGATCGTATTGTCGCCAAAGCCGATGGCCCGGTTTTCCCGATAGGGCTGCGGAGTACGGACCAGCGAAAGTTTCCCCCTGGCTTGGAGCCCAAGGCTCCAGCGTTCTCCAAATGGGAAGTACTTGCCGTATCCCGCCCAGAGCGCCATCCCATTGCGCTCTTTGAACAAGCCAATGCCGTCTTTTTCCAACTCCAGCGATACGAAGGAGCCTTTCCAAGGATAAGGCACCACATCCCGGTTTTCGTAAAAGAAACGATAACGCAGCGATAGGAACCGCTGAAGGTTAGCTCCATTGGGGAAAAAGGTGGGGTTGAGGTCCTGTGCTATGGCGCTGCCTACCCGGTTTTGGTTAAACCCAATCTTGAAGCGGTGGAAGCTCCGGATGCCGGGCCGGTAGACAAACTCAGTAGATGCCTCGAAACGGTCGTAGAGAAAATTGTCCTCCTGTTCGAAAAATGCCTGTTTGTTTTCTTGGGTCTGGTAGTTGACCTCTCGATTGCGCAGAAAGTTGATGTCTGTCGAAAGGCCCAGCGTTTTGGCTTTATTGATGTAGGGCACGTCGTAGGAAATGGAGTAGCGGCGCGTGTAGCCGTACTTCACCGAAAATTTCAGCCGGTCGTTGCGGCCTGATACATTGATATGGGCGAAGTCAATGCCGAAATTGGTCCGCCGAAGCGAACGGTTTTGTTCTACCCACCAGACATTGAAGTTGCGATCTGCCAGCTCGAAGATAGGGATGGGATACACAAACCAAGTTTCCTCAACTGTGACCAACAAGTGGATCCGCCCGGTAGAACCTTCCCAGCCTTTGTAGGTAATCCGGGCTCTGTTGAACAGCCCGGTGTTCATGATCATGTTCTGGCTCTGCTCGATGGCTGAAGGCAGGTCATTTACCCGCAGCGTATCCCCTACTTGCAGCGTCATTTCCCGGAGAATGATGCCTGCCTTAGTTTTTTCATTGCCCTCCACGCTGATGCTGTCAATGAAAACGCGCTCTCCGCCCGTTGCCCAGCAACAGCCACAAAAGTAGACGCAAAAAAGCAAAGTGAGAAAATAACGACTATTCATCAGCACCTAATCATTCAGTCTTTCAGTTCGGAGTATTGCCCAAGCCAGTCCGCTTTCGCGAAGGATAATTTAAAGCTTTTTCTCCGAAGCCAAAATAAATTGGGGGTTAAAGCTCGCTAGAATGTGGATTATTAGACATTCAGGTACATCATTAAGCCATCGTAGCGGTCCTGCAAGGCATCGAGGTACTCAGACTCGCTAAAAGTAGCTTTGACTTCGTAGTCGAAACGATCAAGCGTAGCGATGATGGGCTGAATGTTTTGCTGATTGATTTTGATGGTAACATCAAGGCGGGTACTATTGGCCGTGGATGTAACAAAAGAGTTAAGAATAACAGCTCCCTCAGACTCCACAATTCGTGCCAATTCTGAGAGGTGATAGTCACGCTTGTTCATCTCCAGCACCAAGATACTGCCTGATTCGGAGAAAGAAGCCGTGCGGGCGAAGTATTGCAAAATGTCTTCCAGAGTGATCAGCCCCACGTAGTTTTCCTCTTCATCCACCACAGGAATGAGCGTAAGATGATACTCAGCGATGAGGCGCAAGATTTCGTAAATGTGGTCATCGCTTTTGACATATGGGCGAACCATAGACAAGCGGTAGGAGCCTACTGCTTCTTTGGCATCATGCTCCAGGATATCATCTTCAGAAACCAAGCCCAGCAACTGCTTTTCGTTGACAATAGGCAGGTGGCGAACGTAGAAGTTGTTCATCATCCCGAGCGCCTCATCCCCCGTATCGGAGGTGCGCAGAGGGATTATCATGTCCGAAATGAGTTGTTCCGCAGTCATCGGGGATTGTTTCTATTCAACATTAAAACGTGAGCAGAAGCCAGCTGTTGATCATAAAGGTGTTAAAAAATGGGCAGGCGTACGACTTTTATCCGAGCAGTTTCTTTTTCTGCAGGCTGAACTCTTCTTCTGTCAATAGCCCTTTTTCCCGCAACTCCCCCAGTTTTTTCAGCTGCTCCAAAAGCTGGGAGTGGTCTTCTTCCGGAAGATCATCAGACGCTGCCTCTGAAGATGCTTCAGTATCGGTTTCCGTTGCCTCGGCGGAGCTATCCTTGAGCCGAAAACCATTGGCTTTGAATTCCTCAAATTCATCCTGAATCCTTAAGAAAGCCAGTTTGTCGTGCTTTTTGATGCGCTGAAAATCGGTAAAGCCATTGGCTACGGCGCGGTCCAGATGATGGAATGCTTTTTCCGGCTCCTCGTTGATGGAATAGGCGCAAGCGATGTTGAAGTGCGTGGCAATATCCTCCGGCTCAATCTCCAGGGCTTTTTTAAAGTCTTCGATGGCGCCGTCGTAGTCGTACTCTTTGAATTTGGCAACGCCTTTGGCCTTGTGAGGATTAGGGCGGGTAGGCCGGCTTTTAGGCTCAGGCTTCTGCCGCTGCCGCGGCGGCTTGGCGGGCACAGGCCGCTGACGCCTAGTTTGGTAGCGCCGCTCGTAGCGCATCCGCTGCTGTTCCCGGCGAAAATCCTCGCGCGAGCGCTGGTATTCTTGCTGCCGGCGTTCGCGGAAGTAAAACTCCCGGTTGTACTTCCGGTCAAAGGTTTCGATGTCCATGGAAAAGAAGGAGATGGCATCAATCAGCCCCACGATCCACATTACTGGAAACCAGAAAAAGATCAGGTAGAATATCCCCAAGCCTGTTTGCCCCAGGTAAAACCGGTGGATACCCAAACCGCCTAAAAATAGAGCCAATATGCCCGCTACATTCTTTTCTTTCATACGCTGCTCCGTTAACGGATTCTCTGCCACTTGAACCAGAATGACCTGCCCCGTCGGGATCGAGCAGATGGTTCAGGCTTGTGCCTTGGCAAAATGGCCTGTCGGTGCAAACCATTATTGCTTTATTGTATATATCAAACGGGGAGGAAGCAGTATTCGTTTATCCCAGATCGCGGATTTCGATGCGCGGCGGGGCTGTACGGGCCAAGCCTGCCGATGGCCGGGCCAGTGCTCAGCTTTGGCGGTGCCCCGGCGTAAATATTTTGCAGGTCAGTATGGTAAAATCATCCGGATAGGTCTTGTCCCCTTTAAAAGTTTCCAGGTGCTCCATAAGGTTTTGGTTGAAGTCTTTGGCAGTCAACCGGTAGTTGGAGCGCACAAAGCTGTAGAGGATATCCTCGTTCAGATAGTCTCCCGCTTCGTTTTGCAAGTCCGTCAGCCCATCTGTAAAAGTCAGTATAATTGCTTCCCCATCCAATTTGACCTCACCGACTTCCAAATCGGGAATTTCCGGGAACGACCCCAGTATGGTACACCCCTGGCCTAGCAAATGCAGTTCGCCTTCGTTGACCAACACAGGCGGGTTGTGGCCAGCGTTGACGTAGCGGAGGGATTGGTTCTTCTGATCATAGGCAGCTATGAAAAAAGTGATGAAGCGCTCGCCCTTCGTGATCAAATTGACGGATTGGTTGAGGTCGCGGATAAAGCAATCCAGGTTGGTCCGCTTGTTGATCAAGGTGTGGAAATTGGCTTGGAAATTAGCCATCAGCAGCGCTGCTCCTACGCCCTTGCCAGAGATGTCTCCTATGCAGAAAACGATTTCCCCGTCTCCAAACTCCAGGAAATCGAAGTAATCCCCTCCCACTCCGTAATGAGGTTTGTATATGCTGTCGAGTTGGTAGCAGCTCTTATCGGGCAAGGACTCCGGTATGAGCATGCGCTGCATCTCTCCAGCCAGTTCAATTTCCCGCCTCAAGCGCTCCTGCTCCAATTGCCGGCGGAAGAGCCGCTTATTCTCAATGGCTACAGCCACAATATTGGTGATGGTTGTGATGAATTGTACCTTATTGTACATATCATCTTCTTCATCGAAGCCGCCGATGAAGACATACGCCAGGGGTTTATCCTTGTGCCGCACGGGGATGACCACATCGAATTGCCGGATGAAGGGGTGCTCATCGCCCTCTAGGTTGTTGAGGCGAGTGTACTTGTGGAACTGCCGCGTGATGCTTTCGTCGATGGCTTCCTCCTCCACGCTGATAGCTGCTTTGCAGCGCCATTGATCAGACTCCTGGTCTCGTACGAACAGCACCATTTTCTTCACGCCGATTTCCCAGCTCAGAAAGGAACGGTACATATTGTACAAGCCTTCGGCTGATACATTATTGTTGATGGCCTGTGTAATGTTGAGCAGGCGGTTGATTTGGAGCTGCTTGAGGTTGAGTTCACGCTCCAGCGACTCCATACTAGACAATCCCTTTCTCAGTTCGGAAAATCCCGGCATTATTCTGTTTATATTTCTGCTGGTAAAGTTGTGGAGTAAATATAGGAAACAATCGACGGCTACTGTAGCGGGCTGTGCCTTTTAGCAAGCTATTAACATGAAAATTCTTGTTTTAGAACCTTTTTTTGGCGGGAGCCATAAAGTATGGGCAGAAGCCTACCAAAGGCGGAGCCGGCACGAAGTCCGGATTTTGGGCCTTCCGGGCCGGCATTGGAAATGGCGCATGCAAGGCGGAGCGGCAGCGCTGGCGGAGCGCTGGAAAGCAGCCGATGCGCCGCCCGATTTGCTGTTGGCTACCGATATGCTCCACCTGCCCGCTTTTCTGGGATTCGCAAGGCGGCGGGGGAGCCAGTTGCCCGTGGCGCTGTACTTTCACGAAAACCAAATCACGTACCCGTGGTCGACTGAGGATCAGGACCGGGCGCTGGGCAGAGACCATCAGTACGGCTACATCAACTTCCTATCCGCCCTAACGGCAGATGCCGTATTTTTCAATTCTCACTACCACCGGCAAAGTTTTCTGCAGGCCTTGCCGCCATTCTTGCGGCAATTCCCGGACCGGCGCGGCCTGCACCATCTGGAAGCCATTCGGGAAAAAAGCGAGGTGCTGCCGCTGGGCATGGACCTTAGGGGGTTAGAACTGCCCGAAATGCCGAAGCAGCAGCCCGAAGCCACGCTGCTGTGGAACCACCGCTGGGAGTACGATAAAAACCCAGAGCAGTTTTTCCGAATGTTGTTCCGGCTGAAGGAAGAAGGCATAGCCTTCAAATTGATTGTGCTGGGCCGTGCATTCCGGGCTTCCCCCCGGATATTTCAAGAAGCCAAAGAGCGATTGCAGGGCGAGATACTGCACTGGGGCTACGCTGCGGAGCGAGATACCTACGCCCGCCTCCTCTGGCAAGCCGATATCCTGCCGGTGACCAGCTACCAGGATTTCTTCGGCGGCAGCGTAGTGGAGGCAGTGTACTGTCAATGCTTTCCCTTGCTGCCTGAACGCCTGGCATACCCGGAGCACATACCGCAAGAGCACCGCCACCGCTATTTTTATAAAAATGAGGAAGATTTATACCAAAGGCTGCGGCAGGCCATCCGTCAGTTGCCCCGTATCCGTTCCGGTACAGTCGGCCAGAATTTTGTAAGGAGGTACGATTGGAGTATTTTAGCCCCTCAGTACGACAGCCGGCTTGCCCGCGTAAGCCCAAAACAACACCACCAATGAACTATGTGACCTACCAGGGAAAAGAATTGGCTTACGAACTAGAAGGAAAAGGGACTACCGTCTTGCTCTTGCATGGCTTCTGCGAAGACAGCAATATGTGGGAGGACTTCTACACGGACCTGCTGGAAGAAGACTACCAAGTCCTGCGCATTGACCTGCCCGGCTTCGGCCAGTCAGAACCCGTTGCCGACATTAGCATAGAAGATATGGCCAAGGGGGTGCAAGCGGTACTGAAAGAAACAGGATGTGGCCCCCTTGTTTTCATCGGCCACTCCATGGGCGGCTATGTGGGGCTGTCGTTCGCCCGTTTATACCCAGAACATCTGCTGGGGCTGGGGCTTTTCCACTCTCACCCCTACGAGGACAGCGAAGAGAAAAGAGCTACTCGCCTCAAAAGTGTAGAATTTATCCGGCGGCAGGGCCACGTACTGTTTGTCAAGCAATTGCTGCCCAATTTATTCACACCAAACTTTGCCAGCAGCAATGCCTTTTTGCTGGAAAAGCTGATCTACCGAGCCTCCAAGTTTCCGAGCGAAGGCATTGTAGCAGCCCAGCTCGCTATGGCGCATCGGCCCGATCAAGCAGCCACCCTGGAGCAGATCGAAGTGCCTGTCCTGTTCATCCTCGGCAAGGAGGACACGGCTGTGCCCAGCGATAAGAGCTTAGCGCAAACCCACCTGCCAAAGACTGCTTCCATACACCTGCTGGAAAAAGTAGGCCATATGGGCATGTTTGAAGCCCGGAAACAGACCCAGCGGATCGTGCGGCAATTCGTAGATTTCTGCGAAGAAAAAGCCGCTGACTAATGGGCCTGAACGCGCTCCTCCTCTACCTGATAGCTGTACTGCCCGGCTTGCTGATATGCTGGTACATCTACCGAATGGATAAGTATGAAAAAGAGCCGCCGCTGCCGTTGCTGCTTACTTTTTTGCTCGGCCTAGCCATAACCTATCCCGTATTGCGCATTGAGACTTGGGCCAGCAGCTTGCTGGCCACAAAGGAGGGAAGCCTTGGCGGCACGCTCTTTTCTTCTTTCGTGGTGGTCGCCCTTTCTGAAGAAGGGGTGAAATACCTGGCGCTGCTGGCTTTTCCCTACCGTGCTGCCTTCTACAATGAACCCATGGACGGCATCGTGTACGCTATCATGATCAGCATGGGATTAGCGACTTTGGAAAATGTGCTCTACGCCGGGCAGTTCGGCATGGAGACAACCCTTCTGAGGGCATTTACAGCGGTGCCGGCGCACGCTGCCTTTGCCGTTTTTATGGGCTACTTCTGCGGTTTAGCTAAGTTTGCCGCTTCCGCCCGAAAACGGAATTGGCTGCTTTTCCTGGGTTTTTTGTCTCCCTTCCTGATCCATGGGATCTACGATTTTTTTATCCTCCAAGAAGCCTACGACAAGCTTGTGGTAATGGCGCTGGCCGTGCTGGGCATCAGCCTTTTTCTGGCGCGGGAGCTGCTTCTGATGCAGCAGGAGAATTCGCCATTCAAGGAAGAAGAGTGACTGGAGAGGAGGCTGCCTGCAAAAGCCTCCCTATTCAACGGTTCAGCTTGTCGTTGTTGGCATGCCGCTTGGCATCGCGTTTGGTCTTTTTATCGAGGTTTTTCTGCAAAGCCTCGGTGAGGTCGATGCCTGTTTGATTGGCCAGGCAGATAAGTACGAACAGCACATCCGCCATCTCGTCGCCCAATTGCTCGGGAGCCGCTGCTGCATCTTCGGGCCGTTTGAAGGACTGCTCGCCGTAAACCCGGGCCATGAGCCTGGCCAGTTCCCCTACTTCCTCCATCAGTACGGCGGTATTGGTTAGTTCGTTGTAGTACCGCAGTCCGATGGTTTGGATCCATTCATCCACCACGGCCTGGGCTTCCTGCAAGCTCAATTCTTTTTTCATTTCATTCCCGGTTTTTGCTGTCCACGAATATGGTGACGGGGCCATCGTTGACCAGGCTAACCTGCATTTCTGCCCCGAACTCCCCCGTTTCTATACCCTGCCCGGCGGTAATTTCCAGTATCTTTACAAACTTCTCGTAC
>CAYNIT010000015.1:15454-35966 GCA_964397205.1 uncultured Phaeodactylibacter sp.
GCCCATGAAGCTAGGCCGGTTGCCCTTTTTGACGCTGGCGTGCAGGGTGAATTGGCTGACTACCAGAATCCCTCCGCCCATGTCCTGAACCGAATGGTTCATCTTGCCCTCTTCATCGTTGAAGATGCGCATTTTGGCTACTTTATTGCAGATCCACTCGATGTCCTCGTCGGTATCGTCGTCTTCTATGCCCAGAAAAAGGAGCAAGCCAGGGCCAATCTCGCCAACTGTCTTTCCTTCTACTTCAACTGATGCTTGGCTGACCCGTTGCAGAATAATTCGCATGAATAGTAATTTTTGGCTTGTGAAGATACAAAATGATAGGAGGAAAGCAGCGCTCATTCGACGCGCCCTGCCAAAGGCTGCTCTTCAAAACAGTGTACCCTGCCCTCCAACTTCTTCGTGCAACTCCGGGCCATTATTGCGCACGTCATTCACTCTAGTAGAGACCTGATACTTGCTAAGGATACCGTCGGGCGGCGGCTGCAGCAATTCCAGCACTTCATCTACTTCCAGCTCATCGAGCCAGCGCTCCCAGAGTTCTGCGGTGTGCAGCACCATCGGCATGCGGTTGTGCAAAGGAGCTACCTCTTTGTTTGGTGGAGC
Organism: uncultured Phaeodactylibacter sp.; assembly: GCA_964397205.1. Taxonomy (GTDB): domain Bacteria; phylum Bacteroidota; class Bacteroidia; order Chitinophagales; family Saprospiraceae; genus Phaeodactylibacter. The sequence goes on from CAYNIT010000015.1 coordinate 16,061, forward strand.
GGTAAGGATAGAAAAGGTCTTCACGGCGTAGTCCCCGTCGTACCAAGTATCCCATATACCCGCCATGGCCAGCAGGCTTTCGTCAGCCGGCACAATCCGGAAGGGGATTTTCTGTTTCCCCTCTTTGCGCCACTCGTAGAAGCTGTCGGCGAGCACCAGGCAGCGGCGCCGGCGCAGAGGCACCCGAAAGGAGGGTTTGGACTCGATGCCTTCCATGCGGGCGTTGATGAGCTTGGCGGCATTTTTGCTGTCCTTGGCCCAGTGGGGGATAAGCCCCCAACGGTAGTAGCTTAGGCGCCGCGGATGCTGGTTGGTGATGAGGTAGGCGTGTTGGGTGGGCGCTACGTTGAAGCTTAGTTTGAGGTTGTGCCCAGTATCGACATCCCCAAACTGTTGCTTGATCTTCTCCGGCGAGGTTACAAAGGAGTATCGTCCGCACATGTTTGAATAATTTTGTTGCGGGTGCGAGAATCGTGTCAGCTGCTCTCAGCGGATTTGACGGCCCCTCTCTGCTTATCCACTTTTCTCCACAAACTTGTTCTGCCACAAATCAATTTATTTATCTTTCTTTTAAGAACAAAGCATTGGGCCTTGTGTTTCCATCTTTTTCCACAGCTGCTTTGGGAGCAATTTGCTGTAAGGCAGTAAATGCAGGGGTTGGTTGGATTATGTTTTCAACAGCTGCTGTTGGCCAAGGCCTTGAAAAAGCCATCTCCGGCCCACATTCGCCAAGAATGGCAAATCGCCATATGTGATGCGCCGTAATATCTTTCCATTTATGGGGATATCTGCGGCCAATTTCTACAGGCCGGCGGCAATTATTGGCCGTGTGTGGAGTAATTCTTATTCAGGCCTGTCTTTTTTCACAGCTTGTGAAGAAGTACCTTTGCGCCCCGTATTAGCTGTCCGGCCGGTTGTGTAAAGTTAGTGCAAACGTCTGGGCTGATCTGTTAACAATGAATTAACCTACAGTTTACAACAGATTCTCTCAACATATTAACAGCCCTGATGATGATAAGGAGTTGAGATAAAAAATTATAAAAGACCATTAAGGAGATGTCAGGCGCCCATTTGTTTACCTCGGCATGGCCAAACAAAACAGTGGGTGGTTGTTTACCCAAAGAAAACGGTCTCAATCAGGAAGAAATGCAAGCAGTAGCCGATCCAAAACCGAAAGCACCCGCCGCCGCAGAAAGCAAGGCCTATCCTACGGCGGTCAAAGTATGGCTGATCACTGGCCTGGTCATGATTTTTGTGCAAGTAGTCGTAGGCGGTATCACCCGGCTTACCGGTTCTGGTTTATCCATAACGGAATGGGAAATCGTCACCGGTACCCTGCCGCCGCTGAGCGAAGCGGGCTGGGAAGCGGCTTTTGACAAGTACAAAGCCACGCCGCAGTACGCAAAGATCAATGAAGGCATGACGATGGGGGAGTTCAAATTCATCTATTTTTGGGAATACATACACCGGCTCTGGGCTCGCCTTATGGGCTTTGTTTTCGCCATCCCGCTGGCTATCTTCTGGGCGCGCGGCATGGTAGACCGGCCGTTGCTGAAGCGCCTGGGCGTGGTATTCCTGCTGGCAGCGCTGGTGGCTTCCTTTGGCTGGATCATGGTAGCGAGCGGGCTGATTGACCGGCCCTGGGTCAATGCCTACAAGCTGACGATGCACCTTTCGCTGGCGCTCATCCTATTCAGCTACTTGTTTTGGACCACCCTTAAAGCCATACAGCCGCAGCCCCAGCGTACCGGGGATAAGACATTGAAAAGGGGCGCGGTAGCCGTCACAGCCATCGGCGCTTTGCAGATTGTGCTCGGCGGTATCATGTCCGGGATGAAGGCAGGCTTGTATTACCCCACCTGGCCAGATATGAATGGCGAAGCCATCCCGGCGGTGCTGCGGGAGCCCTCCAACTGGATTGTGGAAAACTTTGTGCAATACGATGCAAGCCTATTTATGCCGGCACTTGTGCAACTGGCCCACCGCACCACCGCCTATCTCCTTACTGCCCTTGTTTTGTGGCTGGCCTGGCGTATTCTGCGTTCTGCTAAAGTACCGCAGCTGCGGGTCGGCGCCGTACTGTTGGTAAGCGTGTTGATTGTGCAGGTGGCATTGGGTGTCCTTACAGTGCTCCACTGCGTAGGGACGGTTCCGGTGGGCTTGGGGGTCTATCATCAGGCAGGTGCCTTGCTGCTCCTGTCGGCTATCCTGTATGTGGACTACCAAGTGCTGGGTGTTAGATATTAACACATGTGGAAAAGTTTGTGGAAAAGGCGTGGCGGGGTTCCGGCAAAAGGAAAGAAAGCCCTGGCTGCAGAGCCAGCTGCAAGCAGGGCTTTTTAAGATGACTCACTTGCTCAGCATCTCCTTTACGGCAGCGGAAATGGCTTTGCCTTCTGCCCGGCCGGCGAAGCGCTTGGTAGCGACACCCATTACCTTGCCCATGTCTTTCATGGACTCCGCGCCGGTTTCTTCGATTACTTTTTGGACCTCCTGCTTCAGCTCTTCCTCGCTCATCTGTTCCGGCAGGTAGCCTTTGATGATTTCGATTTCTTCCCGTTCTACCTGGGCGAGGTCATCCCTCCCCTGTTTTTCGTACACATCAAGGGAGTCTTTGCGCTGCTTGACGAGCTTCTGCAGCAGTTTGATTTCCCGTTCTTCGGTCATTTCTTCATTCCCGCCGCTTGTTTTTTCCAGCAGAAGGGCTGCTTTAATAGCCCGGATACTCCGCAGCGCTTTCTGGTCTTTGGCCTTCATGGCGGTTTTGAGGTCTTGCATTACTTTTTGTTCAAGGCTCATATCGTCTGTTTTTAGATCCGTTCTTCCACCCAGTTCGTCAATTGCACATAATCCTCCAATCCCAGCTTTTCGGGGCGCTCGCTGAATATTTCTTCCTGCAGTATAGAGTCGCCTTTTAGAAAAGTTTTCAGGGTATTGCGCAGCATTTTTCGGCGCTGGCTGAAAGCCTGTTTCACTACCGTCCGGAACAGCTTTTCGTTGCAGCCGAGCGAAGCCTGCTCTTTTCGGATAAGCTGGATAACGGCGGATTGCACCTTGGGAGGGGGCGTAAATTTGCCTTTGTCTACCCCGAAGAGGTACTCCGCCTCGTAGTAGGCTTGCACCAAAACGCTGATCACCCCGTAGGTTTTGCTGCCCGGCGGCGAGGCAACCCGTTCGGCAACTTCCTTTTGAAACATGCCGACCATTTCCGGGATGTAGGCGCGGTGATCCAGCATTTTAAAGAGAATCTGAGAAGAAATATTGTAGGGGAAATTGCCGATCAGCGCGAAGGGCTGCTGCTGGTTCAGCTCCGGCAGGGCTGTTTTTAGGAAGTTTGCCTCTACGATTTGCCCCCGCAGTTCCTCGAAGTGCTTGTTCAGGTAGAGCACCATGTCCCGGTCTGCTTCTATGACAAGGAGCTCCTCCGGGCGGTGGAGCAAAAACTTGGTGAGCATCCCTCTGCCTGGCCCTACCTCCAGTATGCGCTGGTAAGCTTGGCCGCCGAGTTGCAGGCTGCCAGCGATGCGCTGTGCAATCCGTTCGCTGTTGAGGAAGTGCTGGCCGTATGATTTCTTAGCTCTCAAAAGGGGCGTAGAACTTGGTGATAAAAATTATATTTTTGCATCTTCACCTTTCGAAAATGCTTTGTAAAGGTACAATTAGCTGGCAGGAAAGTTGGCATAAGCACGGGCTTAATGTGGCCTGATAAGGAGCTGGCATATGACCGGCTCCATGAAACGAGACAGCATACCCATGAAAAAGATCAAAGTAGGCATAAGCATAGGCGACATCAATGGCATCGGCTTGGAGGTTATTCTCAAAACCTTCTCTGATGGCCGGCTGCTGGAGCACTGCACGCCCGTCATTTACGGTTCTTCCAAAGTGGTATCTTACCACAAGAACATCATCGAGGATGAGTTCGAGTTTCACGCCCTCCGCCCCGGCGAGCCGCTAAATAAGCACAAAGCCAATGTCGTGAACTGCTGGCAGGAGAATGTCAATATCACGCTTGGCAAGCCTTCGGAACTCAGCGGGCAGTACGCGGGGCGCTCGCTCGAGGCAGCAGTTAAAGCGCTGCGCAGCGGAGAGGTGGAAGCACTAGTGACGGCACCTATCAATAAGGAAGCCATGAAAATGGCTCAGTTCCCCTTTCCAGGCCATACTGAATACTTGGCTCGTGAATTGGGCCGGGGTGAGCACCTGATGTTCATGATCCACGATGATTTGCGCATCGGGCTTGCCACCAATCACCTGCCGCTGCGGGAAGTGGCCGATGCCATCGACAAAAACCTGATCAAGCGGAAGGTGGAGGTTATGGAGGAATCTCTGAAAGTGGATTTTGGTTTGGAGCGCCCGACTATTGCCGTGCTGGGCCTCAATCCTCACGCCAGTGATGGCGGCGTATTGGGTGACGAAGAAGAGAAGTTCATCCGGCCGGCCGTAGTGGAGTTGAAAAAAGGCGGCAAATTGGTAATGGGGCCGTTTCCCGCCGATGGTTTTTTCGGCTCCGGGCAGCATCTTAAATTTGACGGCATCCTCGCGATGTACCACGATCAGGGGCTGGCCACTTTTAAAGCCATTGCCGAAGGCAATGGCGTCAATTTCACCGCCGGCTTGACCCACGTGCGCACTTCTCCCGATCATGGTACAGCCTATGACATTGCCGGCAGCAACCAAGCAGATCCTACTTCTTTCCGCCGGTCGCTTTTCTTGGCAATAGATATTGCCCGGCACCGCAGCGAATACTACAGCCTGAGGGAAAATGCCCACGGCCCCCGGCATAAGCCAGCGGATATCGAGGGCGCGGATGAAATGCTCAAAGAGGAGGATTAGAAGTTCGGCCGAGCGTTTTTACCGCTTGGCTGACTTTTATTTTGCCGATCTTATACAACTTTTTACGGGATACCGGTGATTATCTATAAAGAAGCAGGGCTGGGTTGCTTTGCCAAGCATTTCTTGGCGGGCTCGCGTGTTCTAGCTCGTACGGGAAAGCCAGCCTGATTTCTGGTGTAACAGCAGTTGGTAGCGTTTTTGTAGCCGTTGGTTGAAAAACCTGTTGCGCTGCTTCAGCGCTTCCTATCTTCGCGGAGAAATCACTCGGACCATATGAAAGAAACATTCACCCTTCTGCTCTCCCTTGTTTGTCTTGCCAGCCTGAGCGCGCAGGAAGTCACGGTAAGCGGTACCATCACCGATGCCGAAAATGGGGAGACCCTCATCGGCGCTACTGTATCCGTACCTGATTTGGACCTCGGCACCACCTCTAATGCCTACGGCTTCTACTCTCTATCCGTCCCGGCGGAAGATTCCCTCGAGTTGGTAGTGAGTTACGTCGGCTTTCAAAACCAAACCTTTGACCTATTCCTTAGAGCGGACACGACGCTGGATGTGAAATTGGGCTCTGGCGTGCAGCTGGATGAAGTGGTGGTTAAGGCCAATTCTTACCGCGAGCAGCTCAACTCCACCGAGATGAGCGTTGAAGCCATTTCTACCAAAGAGGCCAAGATCATTCCAGTACTGCTGGGGGAGAGCGATATCCTTAAGGCGGTACAGCTCAAACCTGGTATACCTTCGGGAAGCGAGGGCCGCACCGGGCTGTTTGTACGGGGCGGCTCAGGTGATCAAAACCTGATCGTGCTGGATGAGGCAGTGGTATACAACGCGAACCACCTCTTTGGTTTCTTCAGTACCTTCAATACCGATGCCGTTAAGGACCTGAAAATATACAAAGGGGGGTTCCCCGCCCAGTACGGCGGCCGTTTGTCCTCCGTCATTGATGTCAAGCTCAAGGAAGGCAACAATCAGAAACTGGCTGGCTCGGGCGGTATTGGGCTCATTGCTTCTCGCTTGACGCTGGAAGGGCCCATACAAAAGGGGAAGTCCAGCTTTATCGTTTCCGGCAGACGTACCTACGTGGACTTACTGACGCGGCAGGTGAACCGGGCTAATGAAGGCGAGGAGGACTTTTCTCCCATACCGGATTATTACTTCTACGACCTGAACGCGAAGGTCAACCATCGCTTCAGCGAAAAGGACCGTTTGTTCCTTAGTGGGTACTTCGGCCGGGATGTTTTCGGCTTCGATGGCGATTTTTTCGACTTCAACTTTGATTGGGGCAACGCGACCGGCACTGCTCGCTGGAACCATGTCTTCAACCCCAAGTTGTTTGCCAATACGACCTTCACTTATTCGGACTATCAGTACAATATCGAAAACCGGATCACAGGCTTTTCTTTCGGCCTGGGGTCTGACATCGAGGACGTTAACCTGAAGACGGATTTCTACTACGCCCCCAGTAACAAGCACACCATCCGTTTCGGAGCGATGGCGACACGCCATCGCTTCACTGTAGGGCGGCTACAGGCTGGCAGCGATGATGGGCTGGTTAATTTTTCAGCCGGCCAGACGTTCACTGGATTGGAGTTTGGCTTATACGCCAGCGATGAAATGGAATTGACCGATGCCCTGAGCGCGAATGTCGGGCTGCGTTTTTCGGGTTTTAATAATGAAGGCAAGACTTACCTCGGTTTAGAGCCGCGCTTTTCTGCCCGCTACAAAATAAATGAGCGTTTAGCTTTCAAAGGAAGCTATTCCAGAATGTACCAATACCTGCACCTGATTGCCAACGCTGGGGTGACACTGCCTACTGACATCTGGTATCCTTCTACGGAGCGGGTCCGCCCTCAGTTGTCTGATCAGGTCGCTGTTGGAGGTTCCTACCTTTTGGGCAGTCAGTATTTTTTGAATGTGGAAGGGTACTACAAATGGCTGGACCGGCAATTGCAATTTGTGGACGGTGCCGAGATATTCGTCAATGATGAGCTGGAGGAAGAGTTTGCGGTAGGCGAGGGGCGCGCCTACGGGCTGGAGTTCAGTATAGAGAAGAAGCAAGGCCGGCTTACCGGCTGGATTGGCTATACCCTGGCGCTTACCCGTTTGCAGAACTTTGAAACCCTGGACCCAAACGGCCGGTTTGCCCAGGAGTCGGAGGGGTTTGGCCCCTTCAATCCGATTTACGACCGTCGCCACGACTTATCGGTTGTAGCCATATATGAAATCAGCGAGCGGCTGACGGCCTCTGCCACCTTCGTCTACGGCTCCGGCGACCTGACCTGGCTACCGCCCGGGCGCTTTGCTTTTCAAGATATTGAAGGGCAAGATTTTGAATCCATTGTACCGGACTACCGTGCCCGCAACAATTTCCGCCTTCCGCCCTATCACCGTTTGGACCTCGGCCTGGTTATCAAGTTTTTCCCGGACTGGGGGGAGAGCGATCTGACCATCAGCGTTGTTAATGCCTACGATCGGCGCAACGCTTTTTTCCTGTACCTGGAGCCGGAGTTTGAGGAGGTGGAAAACAATGGAGTGCCGATAGAGGTACCCTCACGGATTGCCGCCAAGCAGGTGTCTTTGTTCCCAATACTGCCAGCCATAACCTGGAATTTTAAATTTTAGCACATCATGCAATTGAGATTTGTTCACTTACTTTTTCTTGGCCTTCTAGCAGCGAGCTGCAATCTGGAACAGGAGGTGGATATTAGTTTGCCAGAATACGAGAGGCGCCCGGTGGTGGAAGCCTATTTGGAGCCCGGCAAGCCCTATCGGGCATTGATTACCCGCAGTGATGAGTACTTCGCAGCTTTTCCTGGATTGGAGGATTTTCCAGGAGGGTTGCTGCTGGACAGCGCGGTGGTAACCATCAGCCACCGGGGCGAAGCGGTGCGGCTGCACAACGAGCTGATATTCGATCCAGCGGCGGGCAACATATACAATTACGTGGCGGAGGAACTGGTACCAGAGCATACCGGGGAGTCCTTTGAGCTGTCGATTGAATACCCGGACGGTACCTTTTCGAGTGCTGAGACGGAGTTGCTGCCCAGCGTCCCTATCGATAGCGTGGTAGTGGAGTTTCCCGACAATGAGCAAGACTCTCTAGCTAGGGTGCTAACCTACTTCACAGACGATCCCTCCACAGTAAATTTCTACCGGCGCATGTTGCATTTCAGCAGTCTGGACAGCCTCCCTGAACAGGATTTTGTGGCGGATGATCAAATTGTAGAGGACAGCATCATACTATTTGGTACGGGTTTCGATTATGCAGAAGGGGATACCATCATCAACACGCTTTACCACATATCGGAGGATTACGCTACATTTTTACAAAGCCTTGAAGCAGCTGTCAATTCTAACGGCAACCCATTTGGCCAACCCAGCCCCATCATCTCCAACCTGGAAGGCTCGGCTAATGCTCTGGGTATATTTACCGGTTTGGTTTACGACCGCAAGCGGACGATAATCCAGAAGTGAAACTGTTGCAGGTCATAAGGATTCCCTAAAAATACAAAGCCAGAGGCGCAGACGGCGCACCCCTGGCTTTTGTGTTTATTGGGAACGTGAGTGTGTCAGCAAATTAAGTTTTTACTGATCGTCTGCCGATTCCATCAGGCCACCCAAGTTAGGATTAGGCTGGATGACAGTACGACGGTTCTTTTGGCGGCCCTCAGCGGTTTCATTGTCACCGATCGGCATGGTTTCGCCCCGGCCGGCGATGGTCAACTGATCAGGGTTAGCACCTTTGCTGATGAGGTAGCGTACTACGCGGTTGGCACGAGCAACGCTCAAGTCCCAGTTGTCGCGGTAAGCGGCACCTTCAATCAATTGCTCATCATCGGTGTGGCCCACTACCATCATTTGCAATTCTGGGTTTTCCTTGAGGGTCATGGCCAGTTCTTCCAAAGCAGAGCGCTCGTCGGAGCTCAGAGCAGTAGAGCCGCTGCGGTACTGAACCGGAGACTTGGTGACAACGTAGAAGTTGCCGTCCCGCTCTTTCATTTCCAGGTTAGCATCAGCGTAAGCACCGAAAATGCCGTTGATTTCTTCCCTCAGGGCGTTCAGCTCCTCTTCTGTCATGTTGAGCTTTTCCTGCACCTGAGACATCTGGCTTTCCATGGAGCTCATCTTGCCTTCCATGTCGGCGATCTTTCCATTCAGCTCAGCCTTAGTGCTTTCGAATTCTTCCTCGAGAGCAGCTTTTTCTTCTTCCAGTGTCTTCAGCTGAGCCTGTGTTTCAGCTAGTGCTTGGTCTGTGGCTTCCTTGGCGGCTGCCAGTTCATCGTATTTCTTTTTGGAAACACAAGACTGCAGGGAGCCGATAGCCAAGGTAAAGATCAGTAATTTTACTATCAGACGCATGTTCGTTTGGTTTGATTAGTGAATTATATTGGTTTTAACGTTTGCCCGCTTTCGTCGGCTTTAACAGTTGTCAAAGGTAAAAAAAGCTTGCAATATTTTATAAATCCTAAGATTTGAATGCATGTTCAAGCTCGAAAATCGCAATCAGGGGATTAACAGGCATGTTTGGGAAGCACCTCAGATGGCGCTGTCGTTGATTTAACTGAGGCGGAGGTGGCTTTGTTCTCCACCACAAAGGTAATAGTTTTTGTCTTAATGCAAGAGCTTGTAGCTAAGGTATTCCTTCAGGCCCTCGGATTTCCAGAATTGGAGTATCAAAATAATTGACTTATTTTTGCCGTCGGCTCAGAACACATTTTCTGAACAATATCCGGCGATTGGACAGCAAGCGGTACTGCTGGAAAGCCCATGTTTTCTCACTTATCAAATCATTAGATGGATTACGATATCAAAGAAGAAGGGAGGTTTAAGTACATAGAGTCCGGTGGGGGTACAGATAACTTGCTTTTGCTGCACGGTTTATTTGGGGCGCTGAGCAATTTCGAAGGCATTATAAAGCATTTCTCTTCTAAGTATAACGTCGTAGTTCCCATTCTGCCCATATTCGAGCTGCCCATCCGCAAAGTATCAGTGACCGGCCTGGTGGATTACGTGGTGGATTTCGTAGAACACCGAGGCTACCCCAATGTCAATGTACTGGGGAATTCTCTCGGCGGCCACATCGCGCTCCTTTATGCCCTTGCTCAGCCGGAGCGCATCAACTCCATCATCCTTACCGGCAGCTCCGGCTTGTTTGAAAGCGCTATGGGTACCAGCTTCCCAAAACGTGGAGACTACGACTTTATCAAGAAAAAAACCGAAAGCACCTTTTACCGCCCGGAGGTGGCTACCAAGGAACTGGTGGATGAAGTCTTCGACATCGTCAATGACCGCAACAAGGCCATACGGGTCATCGCCACTGCCAAATCTGCAGTGCGCCACAATTTGGGAGACAAACTGCATCAAATCAAGGCTCCGACGCTTTTGATCTGGGGCAAACAGGATCAGATTACCCCAGCATTCGTAGGCGAGAAGTTCGACGAGCTGATCGACGATTCTGCCTTGATCTTTATCGAGGAATGCGGCCACGCTCCTATGATGGAGCATCCGAAAGAATTCAACCGCCACCTGGAAAATTTTTTAGCTTCCGTCACCGATAAGTCCGTAAGCTAAGCCCGATCGGCATGGGGAAAGCTTCTTTTGCTTTTCTTTTCGCACCATCTGCCCGTTTTCATCGTTAGCTACGGGCAGATGATTCATTCAATGACAATCGACATGTTGAAATACAGCTATGCAACGCTGCTGTTGTCCGTCCTGCTGCTGGCCAGCTGCAACAGCCAAAAGAAAACCTTGGAGTCCGCAAGCGCTGATCCAAAGGATACCGTTGAGTACCGCGCACTCGATACCATGACGGTTTCTGCTCCGCGCCAAGCCAGCTCAGACACTAGCGTGGAGGAGGCTTCCTACGAGCTTCCCGTCTATCGAGCCAGCCACACCCGCGAACATGACCTGCTGCACACGGAACTGCGGCTGCGGTTCGATTGGGAAAAGGAACAGGTGATCGGGCAGGCACGCCTTACCTTAGAGCCTTATTTCTATCCAACCTCTACCTTGGTGCTGGATGCCAAAGGCTTTGAATTGTCCGAGCTTCGCATGGCCGGGTCTGATCAAGGCTTAACCTACGATTACGATGGCAAGAAACTGTCGGTTGACCTGGGCAAGACTTACGAAAGAGGAGAGGAGTACACCCTGGTAATTGAGTACACCGCAACGCCCGCCGCTTCAGGAGGAAGCGCTGCCATCACTTCTGACCAAGGCCTGTTCTTCATCGACCCGAAAGATGAGGACCCCGATACGCCCACCCAAATATGGACGCAGGGCGAAACGGAGCACAATTCCAGGTGGTTTCCTACCATCGATAAGCCCAATGAGCGCAGTACGCAGGAAATGTACATCACCGTAGACAGCCGCTACGAGGTGCTGTCCAACGGCAGCCTAGAGGGCGTTACCGAAAATGGGGATGGCACCAAGACCTGGAACTGGAAAATGGACCTGCCCCACGCGCCCTATCTCTTTATGCTAGCCATCGGCGAATTTGCCGTAGTAGAGGAGTCCTGGAATGGCAAGCCCGTAACCTACTACGTGGAACCGGCCTACGAAGAGGATGCCAAAGCCATTTTCTCCAATACCAAGAAAATGCTCACCTTCTTTTCCGACAAGCTGGGCGTAGAATATCCTTGGCAAAAGTATGCGCAGGTAGTAGTGCGGGACTACGTCTCAGGAGCTATGGAAAATACTACCGCGGTTATCTTCGGAGAATTCGTGCAACGGCACCGCCGGGAGCTGATCGACAACCACAACGAGCGCATCGTAGCCCACGAGCTTATCCACCACTGGTTTGGCGATCTGGTCACCACGGAAAGCTGGGCCAACCTCACCATGAACGAAGGCTTTGCCAACTACGGGGAATACTTGTGGTTTGAACATCAGTACGGCCGGGATGCTGCCGACTACCATCTCCTGGGCGAATGGGCTGGCTATCTGAGTTCTTCCCGTAACAGCCTGCACCCGCTGATCCACTTTGGTTACGAAGACAAGGAGGACATGTTCGATGCCCACAGCTACAACAAGGGCGGGGCGGTACTGCACATGCTGCGCCATTACGTTGGGGACGAAGCCTTCTGGGCGGGCCTCAAACATTACCTTACGGAAAACGCCTACACCGCAGTGGAAGCGCACAATTTGCGCCTGGCCTTCGAGGCAGTGACCGGAGAAGACCTCAATTGGTTCTTCAACCAATGGTACTTCGAGCAGGGCCATCCCAGCTTGAAGATCAATGATTCCTATGACGAAGCTTCCGGGGAACTGCAGCTGACGGTAGAGCAGACCCAAGACCCGGAGCTGATGCCGGCCATCTTTCAGCTGCCCGTGACAGTGGATATATACGACAGCCTTGGAAAGATGGCCGGCATCAGCTCCGGGTCTTGGGTCTGATGCCGGCCATCTTTCAGCTGCCCGTGACAGTGGATATATACGACAGCCTTGGAAAGCCCATTCGCAAAGAATTGTGGATCGATCAACGCGAGCAAACTTTTACCTTCCCGATGGATGAAGCTCCGGCCTTGGTCAATTTTGATGCAGAGCGCATGTTGCTGGCGGAGGTAGATTACCCCAAGACGGAAGCGGAGCTGGTATTTCAGTACCACAATGCCCCGCGCTTTCTCGACCGCTACGAGGCTATGCTGGAGCTGCGCAAGAGCAACTCGGTGCGTGCCCGCCGCCTGATGGAAAGCGCGCTGGAAGACAGCTTCTGGCAAATCCGCGCCACTGCTCTGAAAAACCTTTCGGCCGAATCGGATGATGCCGCTAAGCTCAAAGTAGCCAAGTTAGCCAATACAGACCCCCGCTCTGATGTGCGAGCGGCAGCCTTCAGCAAATTGGCTGAGTTGGGAGATTCAAGTGCGGTAGCCGTGGCGAAAATGGCCATTGAGCAAGATTCTGCTTACAACGTCATCGGCGCGGCGCTGCAATACCTGTCCCGCTACGCCCCGGATGCCGCTCTGAAAAATGCCCGTAAGCTGGAGAACACCGAGTCCTCCGACCTGCTGATGTCGATCGGAGAGTTGTACGCTGCCACCGGCGATGTAGCGTACCTCCCTTTCTTCAAAGAAAACCTGGAAAAAGTCAACGGCTTTTCAGCAATTTACTTTGCGGAGGGATACAAGGATCTGGCCCTTAATGGGACTATGGAAACGGCTGGCGCGGTGGGCGAGCACCTGCACCAAACTGCCTTGGACGGTTCCGCCTCCCCCTGGGTGCGTTTTGGCTCCACCCGCGCCCTGAATAAAATACGGGAAGCATTCCAGGAAGCAGAGTCCGAAGAGAAACAGGCAATGGCGGAGGACTTCACCTCCTACATCAAAGAAATTGTCACTAAGGAGAAAAGCCCGCAGCTGCAGTCTTTCTACAGTCAGATGCTGCCGGATGTGAAGCCGTAGGATAAAGACGGCTGCCCGCGCTGCCCTATACGAGGCTCAATTTCCCATTACAACGGAGTGAAATTGAGCTTCTTTCATACGTAGCTGTAGGAGAATTCGGTCCTTCCTATACGGAAGAGTTGCAATTGACAGTAGCAGAGCGGGATGATGGCTGGTCTCAGGAGGAGCAGGAGTGGTCGCCGCAAGATTCTGTTACATTCTTTTACGACGAGCTTGGCAGGGAAACGGCTACAGAAACATTAAAATACAGTTTTGGAGAGTGGAACGTAATAGAACAGTCCACAAACGCTTTCAACGACCAAGGGCTGATCGATACCACACTGATTGAAGCATACGAGCAGGAGGAATGGCAGCTTAGCAGTCGTAATGTTCTAACATACAACGATGACGGCAACGTACTTGAGGATAGAACCGAAGTCTGGGATGGTGAAGAATGGCAACCGTCCAGCCGTACTGTTAATGCTTACGATGACGAAGGCAACCGAACTGAGCGTACCGATGAAGACTGGGATTCCTCTACGGAGACGTGGGTTCCTTCTCCCAAACTTAGTTATGGGTATGAATCAGGGACTGGTTTATTAATTTCAGAGATTTTCCTTTTTTGGGATTCTAACGCGGGGCAATTTACTAACTTTCGCCGGTACGAATACAATTTCGACCAGCAAGGGCGTTTATCGTTCTGGCTATTCGCTTATTGCGGATATGGAGGGCAAGTACCTCTTCTTATCAGGACGAGGAGTCAACCGAATGGGTATACAATGACGATAATAGAGTACGTATTTTCAAAAGACGTGACTTTGTAACGGACGAGCTGGTTAACATTTCCCGGAATACCCTTTTCTACACCACCATCGTCAGCACCGAAGAGCAGTTTGCCGCCGACCGCACCCTGCTGCTCTACCCCAACCCCAATCCGGGTACATTTACGGTAGATCTGAGCAACACCAGCCTACCGCCATCCACTTCCTTGCAATTGCGCTGCACAGACCTGCAGGGCCGCACCGTCATGCTCACCGATATAGAGCCCGCTGGAAGTACGGTAGAAGTTTCGCTGCCCGATGTGGCGGCCGGCACTTACGTGCTATACCTGACGGATGGCCAGCAGCTGTGGCAGCAGAAAATTGTCATTCAGCAATAATTTTGTAATCAATTTGGCCTATTCTCACACCTACGGGCCGTTTCCCAAAGCGGCCCGTAGGTATTCCCACCCACAAGAGCATCCTGCTCCCCCCTTGACTTTTACCTAAACCCCCCTTATTTTTCAGCCTGCTACCAGACCCCAACTGGATTTCCCGGGCCAAATCCGACAAAACGATGTTAAACCAGTCTGTTCGTCAACCTTTTAGGGGGTGGCGATGGTTTACTACAGCAGTGTAAAACGCATTCAACTACCAAGCACTTAACAAGAATGGCAACGAAAGATAATTACCGCCTGCTCATAGAAAAGCTGGATCAGTTCATCCGCAAGTACTACATCAACCAGCTGATAAGGGGAGCGCTATACAGTATCGGGCTGATACTGCTGTTGTTTTTGCTCATCAGCACCCTGGAGTACTACTATTACTTCAGCAGCAGTGTACGCAAGCTGATGTTTTTCTCCTTTTTAGGCATCAGCCTAGGAGCACTCGCATTTTGGGTTGGACTGCCTTTGCTGCGGTATTTCCGGCTGGGCAAAGTGATTTCCCATGCCCAAGCCGCCCAGATTATCGGCCAGCACTTTACCAACGTGAAGGACAAGCTGCTCAATATTTTGCAGTTGCGGCAGCAGTCGGAACAAAATACCGCTGGCCGCGAGCTCATTCTCGCTAGTGTGGACCAAAAGTCAGAAGAAATCCAGCCAGTGCCTTTCAAAAAAGCCATTGACCTGCGTTCCAACCGCAAGTACCTACGCTACGCGCTTCCGCCCCTGGCGCTTTTGCTTATCATCTTGTTCCTCAACGCCAACCTGATTACCGATAGCACAACGCGGCTGATCAACAACAACCAGGAGTTTGAAAAACCGGCACCCTTCTCTTTTGTGTTGGAGGAGGAATCCCCCCGTGTAGTGCAGTTTGAAGACTACACCCTTGAGGTAAAGGTGGAGGGCGATCAGTTGCCCAACGAGGTGCTCATCGATGTGGACAACTACCAGTACCGGCTGAACAAAGAAGCCCCGAATGTCTTCACTTACCGCTTCAATAATGTGCAAAAAGATACGGACTTCCGCCTCTTTTCCTCCGGCGTAGAATCCAAAGGCTACACGCTTGACGTTCTGAAAAAGCCTAATGTGCTTGGGTTTGAAGTAGAGCTGGACTACCCGCCCTACACTGGGCGCAAAGACGAGGAACTGTCCAGCATCGGTGATTTGGTCGTGCCGGCAGGAACGCAGATCGACTGGGTTTTCAACGCGGAGAATACCGACGACATCAAGCTGCGCTTTTCCGGCGACGAAGAGACCGTGGCTGCCAAGCGCTTTTCCGATGATCTTTTCACCTACCAGCGCCGAGCCCGCAAAGACCAAGCCTACAAGCTGTACATCTCCAACAAAGAGCTGCCGAATGCCGATTCCATCAGTTACACCATCTCAGTGGTACCGGATTTATACCCTAGCATCAGCGCTCAGAAATTTCAGGACAGCACCCAGCAAAAGCTTTTCTTTTTTGTAGGCGAAGCATCCGACGATTACGGCCTACGCAGTCTTTCTTTCAACTATCGGGTGAAAAAGGCAGACGGCAGTCAGGGTGAGTTGCAGCAGATAATGCTGGAGAAGCCCGCTGGCAAGCAGATTCAGTACGATCATGTGTTCGATATGAACGAGCTGGCGCTAGAACCGGGCGACGAAGTGACCTACTACTTTGAGGTTTTTGACAACGACGCCGTCAACGGCAGCAAGTCCGCCCGCACTAACTTGATGCTGTTCTCCATGCCTACGGTGGAGGAGTTCAAAGCGATGAAGGATAAAAATGAGGAACAGATCAAGGACGAACTCATGGATGCCCTTCGGGAATCCAAAAAGCTGCAGGAGGACATGAAAAAGGCGCGGGAAAAACTGCTGCAGGAAAAAGAGCTCGACTGGCAAAGCCGCAAAGAGCTGGAAAAAATGCTGGAACGGCAGAAAGAACTGGAGCAGAAGATCGACAAAGCCCGCAAAGCCTTTGAGGAAAACAAGAAGAACCAGCAGGAGTACAGCAAGCAGGACGAAAAGATGCTGGAAAAGCAGGAACAGCTGCAGAAGTTGATGGACGAAGCCATGAGCGAGGAGATGAAAGAGCTCATGAAGCAGATCGAAGAGTTGATGCAGGAGCTTAATAAGGACGAAGCTCTGGAGATGATGGAGGAAATGGAACTTTCCGATGAGGAAATGGAAATGGAGCTGGACCGTATGCTGGAACTCTTCAAACAGCTGGAGCTGGAGCAGGAAATGAACGAAGCCATTGAAGAGCTGCAAAAACTGGCTGAAGAGCAGGAACAGTTGAGCGAAGAGACGGAGGAACAAGCCGAGCAGCAAGAAAACGAGCCGCAAGCACAGGAAGACAAAGCAGAAAAACAGGAAAAACTTGAGCAAAAGCAGCAAAGCATAGAAGAAGAGTTTGAGCAGCTCAAGGAGAAAATGGACAGCATCGATCAGAAGAACCAGGAGATGGAACAGCCTAAGAAGCTGGAAAGCCAGGAGGAACGAATGGAGGACATACAGCAGAGCATCGATCAGAGCCAGCAGCAACTGCAAAAGCAACAGAACAAAAAAGCCTCCGAGTCTCAGAAAAAGGCTTCCGACAAAATGAAGGAAATGGCCAATTCCATGCAAATGCAGATGCAGTCCCAACAAATGCAGCAGATGCAAGAAGACATGGATGCCCTGCGGCAACTGCTGGAGAACTTGGTCGGGCTTTCCTTCGCACAGGAAGATTTGGTAGACAAGTTTGACGCCACTGAAATCAATACCCCCCGCTACGTCGAGTTGGTGCAAGAGCAATTCAAGCTCAAGGACGACTTTAAGCTCGTAGAAGACAGCTTGCACGCACTGAGCAAGCGAGTATTCCAGATAGAGTCCTTCGTCACAGAAAAAGTAACGGAGATCAAAAGCAACATGCGGAGCAGCATAGAAGAGCTGGAAGAACGCCGAAAACCAGAGGCCAGCAACCATCAGCAGCGGAGCATGAAAAACCTGAACGACCTCGCGCTGATGCTGAGTGAGGTCATGAATCAGATGCAGCAGCAAATGTCAGGCCAGATGGCGGGCAGCCAAATGTGCACCAAACCCGGCGGCAAGAACAACAGCGGCAAAGTGCCCAAAGACAAGATCAGCCAAGGGCAACAACAGCTCAATGAGCAGATGAAAAAGATGCGCGATCAGATGAAGCAAGGCAAAGGCAGCCCGGGGGCGAAGGAGTTCGCCAAAATGGCCGCTCGCCAAGCAGCCCTGCGCAAAGCGCTCAAGGAAAAACAGCGCGAGCTGCAGGAAAAAGGCAAGGGCAGCAAAGAACTGCAGGAGATCATGGATCAGATGGACAAGATAGAGGAAGACCTGGTCAATAAGCGATTGTCTAATGAAATGATCGAGCGCCAACAAAATATCATGAGCCGCCTGCTGGAGCACGAAAAGGCAGAGCGCGAACGGGAATTTGAAGAAAAGCGCGAAGCAGAACGCGCTACGGAAAAACAGCGGGAAATGCCGCCTTCCCTGGAAGAGTACATCAAAAAGCGCGAAGCAGAAATTGAAATGTACAAAACGGTTTCCCCGGCTCTGAAACCTTACTACAAATTCTTGGTAGAAGAGTATTTCAAATCCCTCAAGTCGGAATAAGGCCGCAACCGAGCCGCAAGCGCTGCTTCATTCGCACAGTGCTTGTGGCTTGTTTTTTGCTTGCTTAATGTGAATTTTACACTTTCATCCTCCCAAAGACTTGACTTTAAACCTTAATTAAGCTATATTACGTAGATCGTTGAATGATGAGTTTAAAGCCTATTATGCTAAAGCTTTCCTCAAATACCAGAAATATTGCTCTGGTTGAAAATTTCGTGGAGCGTGCTGCCGAGCAGTACGAAATAGCTCCGGACATCTACGGCAATATTCTGATAACCCTCACCGAAGCAGTCAACAACGCCATCATACACGGCAACTGCAACGACGAGTCCAAAACCGTTCAAATTCAATTTCGTAAAAAGTCAGATTGCCTGGCGGTGAGCGTCAGCGATGAAGGCGGTGGTTTTGACCTACAGTCCATCCCGGATCCAACCTGCCCGGATAACCTGCTCAAAGTCGGCGGACGGGGCGTCTTCCTCATGCAGCAGTTGTCCGATGCTGTGCAGTTCCACAACAACGGAGCTACCGTAGAGATGCAGTTTAAGCTATGACCGAAGCAGCCTGGCCTACTGCCGATGCCCCCAAGGGCGTGATCGAGTTTTACGATGAAGATGCTGGCTTTTTTCCCTCTTCCGCCACAGCGCTGCAAGCCTGGATAAAACAGGTCATTGAACATGAATCCTGCACCCTGCAGCACCTCAACTACATTTTCTGCTCCGACGGTTACCTGCACAAAATCAACTTGAAGTACCTCCAACACGATACTTACACCGATGTCATCACCTTTCCCTACGCTGACCCGCCGGCCATTCATTCTGATGTATTCATAAGCGTGGAGCGCGTACGCGAAAATGCTGAACAGCTGCGGCTGCCCTTTGAGGAAGAACTGCGCCGGGTCATGATCCACGGCCTGTTGCACCTCTGCGGTTACCCTGACAAGACCGAGGAGGAAGCCCGCCGGATGCGGCAAAAAGAAGAAGAAGCCCTCTCCTTGTTCCATTCCTCCTGAGGCATCACTACCAGCCGTAAGAAAAGGCCTACCTTCGCCAGCCAATAGCCAACAAAGGAATCTGACAAATGGATGAAGCCTCCTCCTCCGCTCCCCGGAGCCGCTTGCAACTACTCCGCCGCAGCTTGCCGCTGCTGGCATTTGGCCTGTTACTGACTTTTTTCTCCAGTTTTGGGCAGACCTTTCTGCTGTCGCTCTACGTGCCTTCCATCGAACGGCTGCTCGGCATCAGCAATACGGTATTCGGCAGCCTTTATGCAGCAGCTACGCTATCGAGTGCTTTTACACTGCCCTGGCTGGGGGGCCGGTTCGACAAGATGGACATCCGCCGCTATACCTTCATGGTGGCAGCTGGATTGGCGGCAGCGCTTCTATTGCTTTCCTTCTCAGCCAATGTCATCATGGTGGTCATCGCTTTTTACGGTTTGCGCCTGTTTGGGCAAGGGCTGATGAGCCACACCTCGGTTTCTGCGATGGCGCGTTACTTCAGCAACAACCGGGGCAAGGCAATTGGAATAGCCACCCTCGGCCATCCGGCTGGCGAAGCTAGCCTCCCCCTGCTGATTACCTTACTGATCGGAGCTATCGGCTGGCGGATGACTCTCCGAGCCTCCGCACTCAGTATCCTGGTTTTGGTACTGCCGCTCTCGCTCTGGTTGCTGTACCGGTCCCGGGAGCGGCTCGTTCAATATTCGCAGGCTGCGCACAAGGCGGGCACTCAATTAGCAGAGGATATCGGGCTATGGCAGTTGCTCCGGGAGGGGCGGTTCTGGATCATCGCCCCCTTGGTCTTCATCATCGGATACACCAACACCGCCATATTTTTCTTTCAGTTGAAATTTGGCGAAGCGCGCGGCTGGAGCCCGGAATGGGTAGCTGGTTCGC
>CAYNIT010000016.1:0-34668 GCA_964397205.1 uncultured Phaeodactylibacter sp.
TTAGGCCGCTAAGCGCTACTCCGCAAAATTGGGCGCTCCCCGCTGCAGGCTTTCTATCTTTACCGTGCCCGCCGCGTGTATCATCTTGGCATTGCCCAGCCACATGGGTGATCTTTTCCGGCTGCTCCGGCCTTGCAGCTTGCCCGAAGAACAGCAAATCTCCGGGTTTCACATTGGAAGGAGGCGGTATCGGCCGGCATTTCTGCCCCACCCAACGCCCCTTGCGTTTTTCGGCTTCCCAACCCAGCAGTGCTAGAACGATCAGAAA
The DNA here is from genome assembly GCA_964397205.1 of uncultured Phaeodactylibacter sp. GTDB lineage: Bacteria > Bacteroidota > Bacteroidia > Chitinophagales > Saprospiraceae > Phaeodactylibacter. The sequence continues at coordinate 269 of CAYNIT010000016.1, forward strand.
TAAGAGGACGGGATACCGCATTTTTGCGCCAGTATAACCAAAAACCAGTACCCGGAAATGCCCGAAGCTATTCTCTGACCAAGGCCACCGGCATGCGCCCGTCGAATTCTCCGGTGAGGATAGGGGTCTGTACATTGCCAGTGTAGAGGCGAACTTGCTTGTGCACGTAATTGAAGAGTTCTCGGATACTGACGATCAGGTTGTCGTCTTGATCCGCTTCTCCTTTCAACCCCCGCACCAAGAAGTGGCTGAAAATACCGGAGCGCAGGCCACCGTCTTCGAGGGAATATTCTTCTCCTTTGGAAGACAGCATCAAAGCCATGCCGCCATCGGTACTTTCGAAGGCTTTGTAGTAGCGGCTCAGGTCTGCCTTTAGGGGTGTCTTTTTGGAAAAGAGGCTGCCGCTGTGGCAGGCATCCGCCAGCACGAGTTTGTGCTTGGCGCGGCTTTGTTCCAGTGTGCGCTTGATGTCCTTATGCTTGAGCTGATTGTTGTAGCCGTCGTAGTCGATGGGCAGGAAAGCCCCCTGCAGGCCGTGCCCGGAGAAGTAGAAAATGATCACGTCGTTGTCATCGGCACGGAGGAAAGTCGATTGCATGGCATCCGTAATGTTGCGGTAGGTGGCATCCTCATCGATCAGCAGGCGCATTTGCCGGTCGGGCAGCGCCCCGCCCTGTGGGCTTTTCAAGAATGCGTAGAGCTGGTAGGCATCATCATCGGTGTAGCGCAAAGTAGGCATGTGCGTGTAGCGGGCTGCCCCAACAATTACCGCCCAAATTTTCACTTTGGGGTCCTGTTCGATAGCCACCGATGGGGGTGTATCGGATGCCCCCTCCACGAACAGTTTCTTGGCCGGTTTGCCAAAGTCCCAAATGGCGCCAACGATGCGGCCATTGGCGTAGTACATCACGCCCCGGCCATGCGGGGTGTTGCGCTTCCAGTTGCCTTCGTAGCGGCTGCCGCTAGCGTAGTAAACAGTGCCGCTGCCTTCCGGCCTGCCGTTGTTGAAAGATCCAACATACAGAGAGCCGTCCTGATAGCGGTACTTGCCTTGCCCGCTCTGGCAGTGTACGCGGTTGCAGTCCCTTAGATCGGCGGTATCTCCCTGAAAAGCCAGTTTGCTCCAATCGGCCAGGTATTGCCCGTCTTCCCATTCGCCGACGATCTCTTCGCCGTCCGGGAACTTCATTTTGCCCCGGCCGTGGCGGCGGTTGTTGTGCCATTGGCCATCGTAGACAGAACCATCGGAGTAGTACATAGTCCCTGCGCCTTCAAACTGCCCAGCTTGAAACCGGCCCTCGTAGCGGTCGCCATTGGCAAACCAGAACTTGCCCTTGCCAGATTGCTGCCCGCTTACCCACTGCCCTTCGTAGCGATTGCCGTTGGCGTACTTCATGACTCCCCGGCCGTGGAATTTATTATCGACGAAGTCGCCAGTGTACTTGTCCTCATTGGGAAACTTTAGTATACCGATGCCCTCCTTGAAGCCTTCTTTCCAATCGCCCCGGTAGAGTCGGCCGTCAGAATAGTGCAGTACGCCTTTGCCAGAGGGTTTTCCTTCCCTGAAGGTGCCCTCGTACCGCGCGCCGCTAGGGTATACGCATACGCCATCGCCATCAATGCAATCGCCTTGCCGGCAATCCATCTGAGCGTTCAGGCTTCCTATACTCAAAATCGTTACTGCTGCAATTAGTGCCCTTCTCATGATGCGTACGTTTGAATCGTTTGCCAGATATTCCATACCAAAAAATCAGCGTAAAGGGCTTGCGTCATTCGAATGTTGTTTTACTGCTTCTTATCAATGATGTGTTCAAAACCAGCTGAAGCCTCCATCTATTGCACCCCGCCAGGCTTTTAATATAATATTAGGCTTGTGTTAAAACCAAACCGTTTCTTTTCGACGAATGCCGGATTTGCTCGGTGGTTCCTATATGCAAAGGGTGAAATGGTTCGATGCACGGACCTATTCCCTGCCCGCCAGTGGGTCGATGCTTCGGCAGGCAAGTCTATACAGGCGGCGATGTGGCGGGCCACCGTATGGCAAACCGCATCCTAATGCGTATATTTGTCGGGTATGCGGGGCGATCAATGCTACGCAAAAAGATGATTTTAGACAAAAAAATTAAGCGATGGTTAAACATTTGATTTTTGGGGCTGTCCTGGCTGGCCTGATGTTCTCTTGCAATGCTGAAACCTCCTCCCAGGATGCCGAATCGGCGGCGGAGGCGCAGGAAGAAGCCCAAGAAGTGAAGATGGAGTCCTTCGGAGAAGAAATTACGGCCGAGGGTGCTCTTTCCTATGAGGAATTGAAAAAGCAGGTGGAGCGTTCGGAATCCGATTCCGTAGCGATGAAATTTACAGGGACCGTACAGGAGGTTTGCCAGGTTAAGGGCTGCTGGATGACGATTGCGTCCAGTGAAAACGAGGAAAGCCCGATAATGGTACGCTTCAAGGACTACGGTTTTTTCATGCCGAAGGATATCGCTGGCCGGCAAGTCATCATGGAAGGCCATGCCTTCAAAGAAACTACTCCGGTGGAAGAGCTGCGCCACTACGCCGAAGATGCTGGCAAGCCACAGGAAGCCATCGAGGCCATCACAGAGCCTAAAGAGGAAGTCAAATTCCTCGCCAGCGGCGTACTCCTGCTAGAAGAATAAGGGGTCGGACAAAGAGATTAGCAGAAAGTTGGTGCCTGGTGTACGAATTCAGCTCGCCCATTCGTTACACCCTGGCAAAATTTCGCACGCCAATCATCAAACCGGCTGGGTCCCGGGTGAGCCAGCGACACCAAACTAAAGCCATGAACTTCCACGCAGCGAAAGCTTTCATCTTAGACAAATTAGAGTCGGAGCTCAGCGACAAGCTCTACTACCATGGTATTCACCATACACTTGATGTGCTGTATACGGTAGAAGAGCTCTGCTATAACGAAAAGGTAACCCCCTACGAGGAAATCCTTCTGAAGACCGCTGCCTTATTTCACGACTCCGGATTTACCGTTGCCCCCAAAGAGCACGAACAACTGGGCTGCCGCATCGCCAGGAACCACCTCCCTGCCTATGGCTACACCTCTCAGGAAATTGACCGGATCTGTGGCATGATCATGGCTACGAAGATTCCGCAATCTCCCCAGAATTACCTGGAGGAAATTATGTGCGACGCTGACCTGGATTATCTGGGCCGGGACGACTTCTACGAGATCGGGCAAACGCTTTTTAAAGAACTAAAAGCACAGCAGGTGCTCGATAGTGAGGAGGCTTGGAACCGCATTCAGGTCAACTTTTTGGAACAACACTCCTTTTTCACCAGCACCAACCGCCGCCGCCGAGCCCCTAAGAAACAACAGTACCTGAAGGAGTTGAAGGAAATCGTAGCCCAGTACGAAAAAAAATAGCGGTTTAAGCAGCGGTCTCGACAAACCAGCCGTTAGGGTATTAGTTTGATGATATAGGCGTAAATTTTGTAAGCAGCCCCTACCACACTCACTAGTTCAACTCAATTAGGGGCTGCCTACTCTCCTCTCTTTTTGAACAACCCGTACCGCTCTAGCCTTTTCTAATCAAAAGATTGCCCAGCATGTTTGAAGACTGGCTCAACAGATCTTACGATTGGCTTTTGCCGTTCGGCAAACTGTTTTTGTCGGGCCTCGTTGGTTTCCTGCTCTGCTGGATGCTGTTTAGGATCATCTACTGGTACGGCAACAAACGAAACAGCCTTGGCCTGCAATCCATCTATCGGCGCCTGCGCCGTCCTGGTATATGGCTGGGAGCAGTGGTTGCCTTGCTTATTGCTCTGCCGGGGGTGCAATTGAGCGAACAGCTGACCAACCGGCTAAGCCTGATGGCTGAGATTACCCTGTACTTATTTGGCGGATGGCTGCTGATTGACTTTACAGATGTGGCCGGCGACATTGTCCGCGACCGCTTCCGAATATCGGAGGAGGATAACCTGACAGAGCGCAAAATCATCACCCAATTTTCCTATATCAAACGGGTGGTAAGCGTTGTAGTCTTCGTTATCGCCGCTGCTTTTATCCTTTTGCAGTTTGAAAGAGTACGGGAACTAGGCACCGGCCTGCTTACTTCAGCTGGTGTAGCAGGCATCATCATTGGCCTGGCCGCTCAAAAATCCATCGCTAACCTGTTAGCTGGTTTCCAACTGGCCTTCACCCAGCCTATCCGTATCGATGATATCGTCATCGTAGAAGGCGAATTCGGAAGAGTAGAGGAAATTACACTGACCTATGTTGTAGTGCGTATCTGGGACGAGCGCCGGCTGGTGGTCCCACTGAACTACTTCAATGAAAAACCCTTCCAAAACTGGACTCGCTCCTCTACCCAAATGCTGACCTATATCTACCTATACATGGATTACCGCGTACCGGTAGAGGCTATACGTAAGGAGCTGACCCGTCTATTGGCAAATACGGAGCTGTGGGATGGAAGGGTCAATCGTGTTCAAGTAACCGATGCTGGCCCGAACACCATGGAGATCCGCCCGCTGATGAGCGCCCGCAACGCCGGGGAAGCTTGGGACCTGCGCTGTATGGCCCGAGAGCACTTGATTGCCTTTATTCAAGAACACTACCCGGAGAGCCTTCCCACCACGCGGGTCGAATTCCCCGAACAAAGGCTTGAAAACGGCTCAGGTACCGGAACACCGCCAGACTGGCCGCCGAATAAAGAAAAACAAACTAGCCAATAAGCTCCGATTCCCGCCGCCGAGGGGCCAGGCCTTTTTTCTGTTAAAAAAGCAAGGAAGGAACGCTCCGGCCTAACAGAGCGCTCCGTTTTTTAACCCTGATCAGAGGAGCGCGACAGCTTTCATAGCCAAAAGGTAGGAATGCGGCACCACAAGTGCGAACCCCAAACACCGAATATGTCAGTTTTCTGAATACAGCACACTGCCCGCGAAGCCATGGTACGGAAGCGTTTGCACTTCATGCTACTGCCCCTTCAGGCTCCTCGACCACAGCTCGTTGCCCTCCTGATCGTAGACCGTAATGGTAAGCTGACGCTCCGTACGGGGGCCGGAGAATTCTAGTATTCCAAAATTTTGCTCGTTGACAAAGGTGCCTTCCAGGCGTAGGTCATTGGCCTCTTCTTCGCCATGGCCGCTGCCGGAGGTAAGTGGCGAAATGGTGATGTCGTACACCTTATGGCCGGCATTATTGGTGTACCCGCTCATCTCGGTGTGGTGGCGGTCTCCAGTCAGGAAAACGACGTTGCGAATCCCCTCCTCTTCGATGCGCTTCAACAGATACTGCCGTTCTTTCCAATGCCGGTTGGCGTAATTTTCGTATTCCGCAACTGTATTCAGCACTTGTCCGCCGATGCAGACCATTTTAAAGGGCGATCGGCTGTTGCTCAGGGCATCGATCAGCCACTCCAGCTGCTCCTCCCCTAGGATCGTAGCTTCCCCGCTCCGTCGGTTATTGGGGCTACGGAAGTAACGGTTGTCCAGTAAGAAGAAATCGATATCGTTGTATTGGAAGAAGGAAGTTATGCCTTTTTGCCCGGGCAGGCCGTAGGTAGGGTTGCCCCAAAATAATTGAAAAGCCTTCAGGGTCTTGTCTTTATGGATGAAACTGCGGTCCGAATTATTGGGCCCAAAGTCGTGATCGTCCCAGATGGCGTAGTGATGGGCACTTGCCAACAGCGGCTGCATCTCAGGAGTGCTCCGAGTATGAGTATAGCGGTGGAGGATACCGGTCCAGGTATACCAATCGGCTTCCCGGAGGTATATATTATCCCCCAGCCACACCATAGCGTCCGGCTGTTTTTCGTATATGGCCTCAAAAATGCCGTAGCCGCTGCCGTAGCCATCGCCCGGCCGGTCGTAGCGCGCTTCGTTGATGTAAGAGCAGCTGCCCAAGGCTACAGAAAAGTCGGGCGGGCCGTTGCGCCATTGCCACAGCTTTTGGGTAGTGAAGGTGGTTGGATAGTCCAGCTTTATCGCCTTGCCATTGATCAACAGCTCGTATTCGTAGGCGGTGCCTGGCTCCACTTCATCTGCCAGAAGCTTGGCCGTAAAGGCTTCTTCCTTAATGGTCTGCTTTTCCGCACTCAGCCGGCGGTCATCTGGCGCCTCCTGAGGCCAATAAGCAAATTGCACGGTAGCTTCCCGCGTGGTTTGCGCCCATAGGAGCACTTCCTGCATTTCGTTGTATCCCAGCATAGGGCCGGATTGCAACAATTGCGACTGCGCCAGGATCAGCTTGCTGTGCAGCAGCAGCAACAGGGCAGTCAGAAATATCTGTTTCATGATGAGAATTTTCCGGCAAAAATAGGCAATCAGCAGAAAAGCGGCCCCGGCAGCAGGTTAATTGTAGGTTAACGTACGAGCAGGCGCAGCACCGCTTCCGCTTCCTGCTCGAGGCGCAGGCGGCACAAGTAAATACCACTCGCCTCCGGCAGCACCAACCGATGCTCCCGCTCTCCAGCGTTCTGAGCCCCCAAACGCTTCCGCTGTATGAGCTGGCCGAGGGCATTGCGCAGCTCCAAGACTACTTTTCCAGCCTTGGGCAATTCGTAATGCAGTACCAGCTGGCCTCGAGCCGGATTGGGCACTGCTTGCAGTTTGAGGCGGGGCAATCCCGCTTCCTTTGCCCCCACCGGCGGCGTACAGGGCGGCACCACATCTTCGCAGTAGCAGCGGGTAGCCAGGGTACAATCTAAGACGAAAGGGTTTTCCTTATCTTGCTGATAGCTGGCAATGGCGTGGGTACGGTCCCATTCCCGCTCATCTACCGGGTCCTGTTGTTGCCACAGGCAGAGGGTAGTACGCTGTTGCTCGAAGAATATGGGGTCCGCAGCGTCGGCCTCCTGCCGGTACATGGTGTAGAAGTAGAAAATAGCCCGAGCGATATCTCCTTTGTACTGATCAGGTGGCTCGAACGTCATCTCCCCCAATTCGCTGAATTGCCCGCTGTCTGCCGCGGGCTGAAAGTTTACAGTTTGGCCGAGGTAATACCAGTGGATAGCCTGATCATCCGGCACTTCTGCGTAGGGGAAAGAGCCGCGGTCGGCATTGACATCCACTCGGGTAGGAAACAGGTTGTGCATGTTGGCCTCCCGCCGAAAACCATCTGCTCCTTTTCCGCGTGGGTAGGCATGTTCGGTATTGATGCCATCGCCGTCCTGAAAGGCAGATACCGTAGGATCCGATCCGGGCGGTATGTCCACAGCATAGTTGGTATAGACGCAATAGAGGGTATCATTGCGCAGGTCAATTTTGCCGAAGAGCGTATCCCGGGCATCTCCGTAGGCAAGCACGGAGCTGGGCTGGTATTCGTTCTGCAGCGCCTCCAGCAGAGGTGCCCCTTGCAGTTCCGGCAGCACGGCTTGGTGCAATTGGCCCGGAAGTTGAAGCGCCAACAGGCAGGCCAATACTGTAGTAGCGTTACGTAGCATAGTTGCAGGTTTTATCTCTTCCCCTTTTCCGGCACAAAAGCCCGAATACCGGAGCTAGAGTCGGTAACCGTTTGGTAAAAATCGTACGCCAGCAGCAGGCTTTCTCCCTGATAGTGCTGCCGGGGATCCAATCGTTTTTGATGCAATTCCAGCAATCCTTCCTCTTGCTGCATCATCCTGTACAGGGTGCGCATCACTTTAGCAAAACGCTCGATATCGTTAGCAGCGGGCAAATCTGTGCTGCCTAGCTTTTCGAGCAAGCTCCGGAATGCAGCGGCATCGTAGTAGGTATAGTGCTCCGGATAGCGGAATGCCAAATACAGGGACACCATCTGGTAGTCATCGTCGTGGTAGTGGTTGTTATCTATAGACCGGGGATGCTTGTCTTTGTATTCTTGCAGGAGCATATCGCAGTAGTAAACGAAACGCCCCGCTCGCCCTTCCAGGCTTTTGTCCTCATTGAACAGATCAAAGAACATGTGCCGGACAAAGTCGGGCTGCATGCGGATGAATGCCAGCATCATCCGTTTGGGCTCGTAGGCTTCCCGCTTCCAAAGGCGCTTGGTGGCGGAGTTTTGCAAACTGGCATCATACATGGCCGCCCAGTCCTCCGCATCTGCATCCCAGTTGTCCTGAAACAGGCGCTGGGACTCCCAAATGTGCAGGCGTTGCCGCCGGGCCGCCGGGCGTTGCAGGTATCGGCGGTATTCCGCGAGGTAGTGTTGAATGCGCTTCAGTTGCATGTGCTAGGGTAGCTATTTCGAGCGCAAAGATAAGCGCCGCGCCTGGCATATCGCAATTGGCAGGGGCTGCAATTGCCCGGGGGTAAAAGCCGAAGGCTGGAAAACGGTATTCCACCTCCCGATACTTGCTGTTTACAGCTTTTCGGCTTCGATGTTATTGCTCAGCACGGGTACAGATTGCCGGCAAGCCCACAGCGCTTCCACTTCCAGATTGGAAACGCTTTCTTCTACAGTTGCTTTCGCAGGCCGAAGAACAGGCCAGCTGTCATGTATCTTTGATCGAGGGCATAATCTTCCTGGGTAATCGATTTTGGAAATACCTTGAAGTGCGGCTCCAAAAGCAGGGTGATGCCTGCCTTCGTTTCGTACATAAGGCCTAGGCTTCCGTAGTATCCCAGCCCCATTTGCCCCCGAAAGGCAGGGTAAGAGTTGGGGTCGTTGTGGTCAAAGCTGACCGGTTCCAGATTATCCGGCGATAGAAAATCCCCTTCCTGCCGGAACAGCAGATTCAGATAAGCACCGCCGTTGACGGAGACACCCAGATTCCCAGCTTTGAATTCGTAGCCCAGGATAAAGGGAATATCCAGCATGTGGTACTGGTTTTGGCTGACCTTGTAGCGTTCCCCTACCGTAATTACGGTGTCGTAGCCAATAATGGCGCCTGTAGCGTCCCGGATCGGTTCGTAATCTTCCCGCCGGTGCCCGCCGTCGAAGTAGGTAAATTTTTCGTTGATTTGCGAGTAATTGATGCCGGTGCGCAGTGCAATACCGTTGTCAGAGATCATGGAGAGGCGTACGCCACCGCTGAAAGCGAACAAGCGCGTTTCGGATTCCCGGCGGCTTTTCGCATAGTCTTCAGCTTCCGTGCTTTTGGCTTCCAGTTCTGCGAAAGCCAAATCGGGGGAAGCCACGACATCCAGGTAAAAGTTCCAATTGCCGTTTCCGAACTTTGCACATTTGGGCTCGGGAGAAAACAAACCGTGCAGAGGGCCGAGCTGTAAGCCCTGCGCTGACTCAGGGGGGAGCGGGGGAAGTTCCGGCTCAGTACGGGGGCGTACGCTAGGCGGAGCCACCTGTTCATAGGCGGGGCTGTAGGCAACGGCAGCTTGTAGATTGCCGGCGATGGCCTCGGCGGCTTTTTCTGTTTGTGTTAAAACGGCGGCAGCGAGGGGCTGGGCGCTAGCGGAAGGCTGTTCAGCACCGCCTCTGCGGCCGGAGGCAGGCGCAACAGGAAGGGATGGCCGTTCGTCAGTATTGGCATCAGCGGAAACGGATGCAGCCGACAGCTCTGCAGCAGCAGTTGGCGTAGCTGCGGCGGGGGTATTTTTTTCAGTTGGGTATTTCGCTTGAGCCCTTGGGTTGAGGCTAGCTTCGGGAGACAGTATCGGGAAGCTTCGGATCACAGGCTGCTGAATCGTCCACAACAGCAGGCTAAGCCCTGAAAGCGCTGTTAGCGTCAGCAGCAGTGCGATTGGTTTCTTTTGCCGGACCTGATTAAAGAAACGGTGTTGGAATGTGCGTTTTTGGTCTATTTGCTCCCATAGATGAAAAGGCGGCTCGGCTGCTCGGTCCTGCAGTTTGTCCCGAAAAACCTCATCTAGGGGATGATGTCTGTTCATACAGCGATTTTTTGCAAGTCAACGATCATGCTCTGAAGCATTTTTCTAGCTTTCACGAGTTGAGAACGAGAAGTGCTTTCCTGAATACCGAGCAGCTCGGATATTTCCTTGTGGCTGTACCCTTCTACAGCGTACAAGTTGAAAACCACGCGGTAGCCGTCGGGCAATTTATGGATCAGGTTAAGCAATTCTTCTTCTTCTAAGCTGTTGTAAACATCTGGGTCTAGGGGCAGTTCGGGTTGGTATTCCAAACCGATTTGTTCTTGCTTAAAGCTCTTCTTGCTGTAGTTCTTTAGGGCTGTATTGATGACGATTCTCCGAACCCAGCCTTCGAAGGAGCCTTTGAATTCGAACTTATTTATATTGTCAAAAATCTTTATAAATGCGTCCTGAAGGATGTCTTCAGCTTCCATTCTATGACGGGTATACCGTGTGCAAACCGCCAACATCTTGCCCGAGTAGCGAAGAAACAGTTCTTGCTGGCATTTACGGTCTCCGCGAATACATCCTTTGACCAACTCTTTTTCCGTCACAGAAAACTGATTGTACTACGATACCTACGCCATTGCGCTTTCTCCCCGATGTAGGTACTCATAGTTTATTTAAAATTTTCAGGAGCGCTGGGATACCATGTGCTTGGTTTCTTAGGTATAAGACCTTTGGTTAGGGGAATACGCTGCCTGAATTCTTTTAAAAAAACCCTAAAAGCTACGCCCGAAGATAAAGAATATTATAGTATAATGCTTAACAAAACAGCTATTTTCCCGCAGCCATATCGGCGGTGGGGGGTATAGCTACACCATAAAAGCAGTGGAAATGAGTGCAGAACGGCACCCTATAGTCAGCAAAATGTACGATAATGACCCCTTCAGTCAGTGGCTGGGCATAGAGCGCCTGGAGGAAGCCCCGGGATACTGCAAACTGGGCTTGACCATCCGCCGGGAGATGCTGAACGGCTTTGGCATCGCCCACGGCGGTATTTGTTACAGCCTGGCCGACAGTGCGCTGGCTTTTGCATCAAATGCCCATGGACGGCAGGCCGTCAGCGTAGAGACTTCGATATCCCACACCGCGGCTCTGAAGGAAGGAGAGCGCATCACAGCGGTAGCGAGCGAAGAGCACCTGAGCCACCGGATCGGGATCTACCGGGTGGAAATCCGAAGCGAGGCAGGAGAATTGGCAGCGCTTTTCAAGGGTGTAGTGTACCGTAAAGAGAAGCAGTGGCAGCCTCCAAAGGGGGAGGTGCAGTAGCCGTTGCCCTTCCCTTCTCCTTCCGAAGCAGTAAGCAACCGTAGTTTACTGCCGAACCAAGTGCGCCGGGTGGCAGGGCCTTTACAACAAGGAGGGGAATAATCTGCTGTAAAAGTTGGGCTAGCTGTTATATTTCTGTAAATTTGCCGCGGGCAATACGGCAGAATACCGTCTGCCATTCCATACATATTGCTACCCCTTGCCCCAATTCCAAGCCCCCCTTCGGTGTCTCATAAACAGATTGCACAAGCCGCCCTCACGGCTGGGTTATTCCCCTGTTTTGTTCTTAACTTTACCCCCCTTCAAAAAGAGACACAGCATTATGAAACTTGACAATCTAGTGGCGGTTAGCGGCCTTCCCGGCATCTACCGAATGGCGGCTAATCGAAGCAATGGGCTCATCATTGAGGATGTGAAAACCGGCAAACGGCGCTTCGCTTCCTCCCGCAAGCATCAGTTCACCCCTTTGGAGTCTATCGCCATCTATACGGATGACGGAGAGTCCACAGAACTGAAAAATGTGTTCCGCAATATGCAGCAGCAGATGGAGGACAACCCGCCGCCTTCCGGCAGTGACGCTTCCTCTGCCGATGCGCTGCACGAGTACTTTGCGGATGTGTTGCCCAATTACGATCGCGACCGCGTATTCACCGGCGACATCAAGAAGCTGGTAAAGTGGTTTAAATACCTGCAAAAGAGCGGGTTATTGGCAGAGCAGGCACAAGACAGCAGCGAAGAGGAGGAGTGAATAGCTGAGAATTTATTACAAAAGCTGCACCGAAAGCAACAATCTATAGCCGTAGCCGTAGAAACTTCTTGTAATTCAGGCGAGCAATGAGCTGGCTCAAAAGTGAAGTCTTTACGCCTTGGCACAGAGCCTCTGTTCAAAGCACCCTGCCTCGCCAACTGACCAAGCATAGTCAAAAGGATGGCCCCCCACGCCTTTTTATTCTTATAAATCATAACCCCCGTTTGTGCTATGTCCCTCCACAACAACGACCTAGGGGGGCTGCAACACTAAATCATGCATCTCATGACCAAAACGGCTACCGTACTGCAAGAGCATCAGAGAGCGTTTGTTCCGAAAGAATTTAAAGTAACGACTTGGTCGCGGCTGAAGCCGTATTATAACGAACTGCTGAACCGCAGCATACATTCCCGGCAAGAACTGGAGCAATGGCTGAAGGATAAAAGCGAGCTCGATGCCGTTGTAAGCGAAGCTTTTTCCTGGCGTTACATCAAAGTGACTGTCAACAGCATGGATGAAAAAGCGGAAGCTCTCTACCAGTACGCTGTGCAGGAATTGGCGCCTAAAATCACCTCTTTCGAAAACAAGCTTGACCAGAAACTGGTAGCCTGCCCCTACACTGCGGAGCTGCCCGCAGCGCAGTACCACATCCACCTGCGCAGTGTGCGCAACGCCGTAGAGCTTTTCCAGGAAAGCAACATCCCGCTGGCTACCGATATTCAGATCAAATCGAAGGAATACGTCAAGATATTCTCCGAGATGACCATCGGCCTCGGCGGCAAACAAATGACGCTACAGAAGGCTACTGCTCTTTTGGAAGAGCCCTCTCGCTCCCGCCGCGAGAAAATTTACCATAAAATACACAAGCGGTTATCCGAAGAACACGAGACACTGGAAGATTTATTCGATCAGTTGCTGCACATGCGGCACAGCATGGCCCAAAACTCTGGCTTCAGCAATTTTCGGGATTTCAAGTTCCGGGCACTGGGCCGTTTCGACTACGAAGTGCAGGACTGCGAAGACTTCCACCACTCCATCAAAACGGAGATCGTCCCGATTGTAAACGATATCAACCGCTACCGCCGAGAAGCGCTGGGGGTGGAGCGCCTACGGCCCTGGGACCTTTTCGTTGACCCTACCAGCGATCAGCCGCTCCGCCCCTCCACTGATACGGAGGATTTGGTAGCAAAAGCTATTCATTGCCTGGAGCAAGTTCATCCTGATTTCGGTGCCACCCTGCGCATCATGCAGGAAATGGGGCACTTGGATTTGGAATCCCGGCAGAGCAAGCGCCCGGGGGGATACAATATGCCGCTCCACCTTACTGGCATTCCTTTTATTTTCATGAATGCCACCAACTCCTTGAGCGACATGCGTACCCTTCTGCACGAAGCGGGCCACGCCGTGCACAGCCACATCACTAGCCATTACAAACTTAAGACTTCCAAACGGGTGCCCTCCGAAGTAGCGGAGCTGGCTGCCATGAGTATGGAGTTGCTGACTATGGAATACTGGGAAGTCTTTTTCCCAGAGCCAGAGGAGCTGCGGCGCGCTAAAATCGCTCAGCTGGAGTACGTGCTGAAAGTATTGCCTTGGATTGCCACCATCGACAAATTCCAGCACTGGATCTATACGCACCCCCAGCACAATCCAGAAGAGCGCAAAGCCGCCTGGATGTCCATCATGAAATCATTCAATTCCTCCATTATCGACCATTCTGGCCTGGAGGGATACCTCGAACACCTCTGGCATAAGCAATTGCACATTTTTGAAGTTCCCTTCTACTACATCGAGTACGGGATGGCACAGCTCGGCGCCATTGCTATTTGGAAAAAGTTCCGCGAGGACCCCGAGAAGGCGATACAGCAGTACCACGATGCCTTGAAATTGGGCTACACGCGCAATATCCGCGAGATCTACCAAACGGCTGGCATAGCGTTTAAATTCTCCAGAGCTTACGTAAGCGAGCTGGGAGACTTCGTCCGGCAGGAATTGCAGCGGCTGCTGGATAATTGAGCTGAGCGGCTTTACTCCGCTGCGGAATTGCTGAGGCGAGGCAATTCAAAGCGCTCGCCCAGCGCCTCGAATGGATAAAAGTCCAGCTCCACCGCTTCCAGCTCATTGCCCCCTTTCAAATTAGTGATTGTGGTGGTGACAATACCGAGATCGTGGGAGGTCGCTATCTTGGCGCCGGTAGATAGTGTGGTCCAGTCTTCCCAGCTAGCTTCTAATCCGCCAATCGGTAGGATGGATACCCACATGCGAAAACACTCGGGCAGCCCATTGTCTTGGAGTTTCCAAAGATAGGCATCGCCGGGAGTTACGCCACCGGACTGGTATTCTACCAGTAAAGCTTGCTCCCCGTCTTCCAGGCTCACCAGGCTCCGCTGAGTGCCGGGGTCAAAAGCTTTTGCGGGCGCATTGAGCCAGAAGGAATCGTTGCAGAAAAAACCCCAGGCGGTTTGTATGGCTTGTTCGGCCTCTTCTCCGCTCAGTTCCTGCTGGTTGCGCCAGGCTTTGCCCGTTACATCTGCGGTGCGGAGCAGCACCTCTGTATCCGACCAGCGCACCTGCACCAAGCCTTTAGTTTTATCCCAAACGTAATGGTGCCCGCCCGGAAAAGTCCATCGTAGGAAACGCGTATTGTCCCAGGCATCTATTCGAATGGCTTCTTCCATTTGGCGCGCCAGCGCATCCGCCTTTGGCCCCGGCTGCCCTTCTGGCCGATCCTCATGGATGATCAGGCCCGCTATCACACTAATGCCAATCAGTGCCAGCAATACAATACCTATGATGATGAGTACCTTGCGCATAGACGTACTATTGTTTGGTGCCCAATGTAAAGACCTGAGGAGGCAAAAAGTTCGTAGCGGCAGTTTTTCGTATTTTTCTATCTTTGCGCGCACAAACATCAGACATGTACAAAGGCAAAAAAGTAGTGGTGGTGCTGCCTGCCTACAACGCTGCCCTGACGCTGGAAAAGACCTACGCCGAGATACCCTTCGACCTGGTAGACGAAGTCGTTTTGTGCGATGATGCCAGCGGGGACAACACCTCAGGCCTGGCCCGGGAAATCGGCATCGAACACGTCATCACTCACGAACAGAACAAAGGCTACGGCGGCAACCAAAAGTCCCTCTACAACAAAGCCCTAGAGCTGGGAGGCGACATCATCATCATGCTGCATCCCGATTACCAGTATACGCCTAAGCTTATCCCCGCCATGGTCAACATAATCGGAGACGAGCTCTATCCGGTAGTCCTGGGTTCCCGTATCCTCGGCAAAGGCGCCCTACAGGGAGGCATGCCGCTTTACAAATACGTGGCTAATCGAATCCTTACGCTGACCCAGAACTTACTCATCAACTACAAACTGTCGGAATACCACACGGGGTACCGTGCTTTCAGCCGGGAGGTGCTCGAGCGCATCAACTTCAATCAGAATTCCGACGATTTTGTGTTTGATAACGAGATGCTTTCTCAAATCATCTACGCCGGTTTTCACATTGCTGAAGTCACCTGCCCCACCAAGTACTTCGAAGAAGCATCTTCCATCAATTTTTCCCGCAGCGCCCGCTATGGCATGGGCGTGCTTCGGGTTTCCTTTTACCACTTCCTGCAGCGGCTGGGGCTGGCGCGTTTCCGTATGTACAAGCTTCATCGCTGATGCCGGAAGAACTCAAAGCACGCCTGGACGAGCTGGTGGAGCGCTACAACCGCCCGCTGTTCATAGAGGAGGATCCCATAAGTATCCCGCATCAGTTCACCCTTCCACAGGACATAGAAATCATGGGGTTTTGGTCGGCGATGCTGGCCTGGGGGCAGCGCAAAACCATCATCAGCAAGTCTCAGGAACTGATTGGCCTAATGGACAGTGCGCCCTACGAATTTATCCGCCACCATCGGGAGGAGGACCGCCGGCGCTTTCTGCAGTTCAAGCACCGTACTTTCCAGCCTACCGATGCCCTGTACTTTCTGGAGTTTTTACAGCAGCACTACCGGCAGCATACTTCTCTGGAAGCCGCCTTTGCCCAGCACCTCACGCTAGAGTCCGCCAATGTCGAGCCCGCCCTGCGCGGTTTCCACAACTACTTTTTCCATTTGCCCAACGCCCCGCAGCGCACCCGCAAACACGTGGCCACGCCCGCCCGCAAATCGACCTGCAAACGGCTCAATATGTTCCTGCGGTGGATGGTCCGGCAGGACAACAATGGTGTGGATTTTGGGCTGTGGAAGCAAATCAAACCCCGACAACTGCTCATGCCCCTCGACCTGCACGTGGAACGGGTAGCCCGGCGTTGGGGGCTGCTGCAGCGCAAACAAGTAGACTGGCTGGCGGTACTAGAACTCACCGAAGCACTGCGCCGTTTTGCGCCGGAAGATCCAGTGCGCTACGACTTTGCCTTGTTCGGAATGGGGGTATTGGAAAAATAAGCGCTACCGGAGTGGGGGCAGCGGATCTATATGGGGAACTGCTTGTTCAAACCAATTCAGCGGCGCTTGCTTCTTATCGCCGGTCTCCGTATCGCACTTGAAGAACAGGTAGTAAAGCTGAAGGCATTCTTTGACCCGATGAAGCAGGCGTTGCAGCCGTTGCTTGCCCTTTTGCGGCATGCGGTAGACGAAGATGCAGCGCCAGGCGTAGAAGGCCTCGTCGTGCAACTCCAATATATCGAGCACAGCCTGATCATTTGTCCAAGCTTCCATGTACCGGCGGGCTAGCATACCGTGGTGCCTGGCCCAGTCCCGCGGGAAGCCCCTTACCTCCTGATGCTTGAAAGTATCATGCGAAAAGGCGATGAGGCGCAAGCGCTCCCGGGTACAGCCTCGCACCCCCAGCAGGTCGATATTATCAAGCACCTCTCGGATATGACGGTATACTTTGCCTTCCGGATGGCCGAATCGGGGCCGCCCCCAGTTCAGTCCTTCGCAAAACGTCTCATCCTGCAGTAGCCGCCACTCTAGTGGGGTTTCGGGTTGGAGCAATTCAACGTGTTGGGCTCCATAGTTGCGTGAAGTTTTCATTGGCATTATGATAGTCGCGTCAGGGCAGTCGGGCATCGATGACATTTCTTTGTTTTATTCAAAGCAACACCCATTCTCAATATAGGGCTTTAAGAGGGGTTTTCAAAATACAGAGCACCTATATCGAGCTTCTGGGGGTACCTTCTTCAACCACTACACCTACACACTTGAAACACCATATTAGGCGCAGCAGCGGCCCTGCCAAATATAGCGCTGTTAATGTCCTGTTAAACCAAAATTAGTGAGTAACAAAGCATTTGCCAGGGAGTTTTTTTTACCGTGTGAAATCCAGATCGTCTTTCAAACCGTATACAGTAGAAAAAGCAAGACAACAGCATGAAGCATTTGATTTCCCTTGTACTAGCCAGCCTGATCGGCGGTTTTTTAGCCCTGAGCGGCTATCTCTACCTGAAGGACGGCCAACAAGCAGCTGCTCCGCTTACGGCCGAGCCCTACGCTGTTCCAGTTAGCCATTACAACCTATCTCCCCGGGCAAATGCTGCCCCCTTCGATTTCAAGGAAGCAGCTGCAAAAGCAATGCCTGCGGTGGTACACATCAAAGCCCGCGCCGTACAGCCCGCCAATGACCGTTCCGACAACCCCTTCCGTTTCTTCTTCGGTGATGAATTCGGCGGCAGCCAACCGAAACGTGGCTCGGGTTCGGGAGTCTTCTACACAAGCGACGGCTACATCGTCACCAATAATCATGTGGTGGAATTTGCCGATGAAGTAGAAGTGACCTTGTATGACAACCGGACCTACACGGCTAAGGTCATTGGCACCGATGAAAAGACAGATCTGGCCGTCATCAAAATCGAGGGCAACGGCTTCCCTGCCCTTAATTTTGCCAACAGCGATGAAGCGGAAATCGGCGAGTGGGTACTGGCAGTCGGCAATCCTTTTGATCTGACCTCAACGGTTACGGCAGGGATCATCAGCGCCAAAGGCCGGAGCATCAACCTGCTGGGCGGCGGCCGGGCTATTGAAGCCTTCATCCAAACCGACGCGGCGGTCAACCCCGGCAACAGCGGCGGTGCTTTGGTAGATGCTGAAGGGAACCTCCTGGGCATCAACACAGCCATCGCAACCCGCACGGGGGTATTCTCCGGCTACAGCTTTGCCATCCCGGTCAATTTGGTGCGCCGCATCGCGGATGATATCATCGACTACGGCAGCTTCAAGCGTGCCTACCTCGGCGTCACCATTTCCGAACTCGACAGCGAGTACGCCGAACAGCTCGGCGTGGACATCACTCAGGGCGTTGTAATTGAAAGCCTGGCCGATGGCGGTTCAGCACAGTTTGCAGGCCTGCAGCCCAAGGACATCATTATCGGTGTTGACGGCCGCTCCATTAAGGCTGTGCCAGAATTGCAGGAGATCATCGGCCGCGCCAAGGCAGGAGACACGGTGAATCTTACCATCAACCGCCGGGGCGAAGTCATGAAGCTGCCCGTGCGCTTGAAAAGCAACTGATGTTGAGCAATGACATTTTAGTGCAATTTCTCGCTTTTCTCGTTCTGAGGGGTTGCGCCAAAGCCCGGCAAAACTTATATTGTATAGCAGATAAAGCATTGACATCCTTTGCTTTAAGAAATTATTAACGTTCCCCTCGCAACATCTCAACAGGCATTATAGTTAAGGGAATAAAGAAACTTGTTTAAAGTTGGTTTTTCGTTTTGTTTTGATGCGTCTGTCCCCGAATTACGGGGCAGACGTTTTTTATCTGCCCCAATGCCGCCCTTAAATTCTTGGCGGCACCTTCCTGCAACCGTTCAACACCTATGGCATCAGCCCCTGCTGTTGCTAGAGCCTATCGATAGGGCCCCTAAGTGGGAGTCCTGCTAAGGATTACGGCATTCTGAGCAGGTACTTGCCGCGGCCGTCCGGGTCCTACAAAAATTCCGCCCCAAAACTTTGCATCCCATCTCAAGTAGGCGCATTTTAGCAGCACAGCTGAAGCTTAAAACAAACATCGTGGATACCCCCCAGCAAAAAAATAATACGACTCCCCTCTCCTACTGGCTGGAAAGCCTGAGCGGGTTATTTTACCCGCGGCTCTGCCTGGCTTGTAACAAAAACCTGCCGCCGCAACAGCAACACCTCTGCCTGAGCTGCACCTACAAACTACCCAAGACCGACTTCCACTTGCATACAGAGAACCCATTCACTGAACGCTTCTGGGGGCGGATCGACCTGAAAGCCGGGGCTGCCTGTTACCACTTTTCCAAAAGTGGCAGAACCCAGCAGTTGCTGCATCAGCTGAAGTACGAAGGGAAAAAAGGCGTAGGCGTTGAGATTGGCCGCCTTTACGGCAATGTCTTGCGGGATGCAGCAGCCTTCCAAGGCATCGGCCTTATCGTGCCAGTGCCGCTCCATCCCCGCAAGCTGCACAGCCGCGGGTACAATCAGGCGGCTGTGTTCGCCAAAGGGCTGAGCATCAGCATGGGCTTACCCTGGCGGGAAGTCCTGCAGCGGCGAACTTTCACCCCCAGCCAAACCCGGAAATCGAGGATGGAGCGCTTCGAAAATGTGGCGCAAGCCTTTGCCCTGCGCAAGGGGGAGGACCTGCAGGGCAAGCACCTCTTGCTCGTCGATGATGTCATTACCACCGGCGCTACGCTAGAGGCCTGCGGGCACTGCTTGCTCCAGTGTAAAGGAGCAAAACTTTATATGGCAACGATAGCTATTGCGAGTTGACATCTGGCGTACTGCTGCTGTCTTGTGCTGACAAGCGCAACGGCGCTTCCTTTCCCGCCAGCTTTACGCTCATCTGCCGGCGCTGGCCGAAACGTTGCCGCAGCTCGAAGAAATACGAGCAGTAGTCGTTGAATAAGGCTGGCGCCGCCCGGCGGTCGATGCCGGCAATCTTGTCTCCGATCCGCAGTCCTGCTTCCCAGGCTGGGCTTCCTTCTCGCACGTAACCCACGGACACCCCTCCGTTCCGGTCAAAATGCGGCAGCCATCCCAGTATCGGCTCCGCTGCCGGTTTATAGTCCAACTCGCGGGGCCAGAGTACCAGTTCTTGTTTGCCATAGTGAAAGCCCAGGCGGAAAGCGCGCCAGAGCTGAATGCCTGCCTTGGGCGATTGGGTGCAGGCCAGCACCTTAGCTTCGGCTTTCTGCCAATTTCCTACGCGCAACTCAGCATCCGGCAGGCGGTGGAATACCTGAAGCTGACTGCGGGAAACCGCATCGAACACCTTTTGCCCACCTGGCCTGCCCTTTACTTTGCCGACCTTAACTGCGACCGGGCCATTGTAGCCCAGATCCACCGCTACGGTATGCTTGCCGTAGGGCGGCAGTTCCACTTTCAGGCGGGGCACTCCGGAGCGCTTATCGGTTTTGAACGGCAGCCGGTGCAGCGGTGCTTCGTCCGGGAATTGGGTCTTATCCATCAGCACAATTTGCCGCTGATCGAAGTCGACCACCCAGTTGCAGGTGCGCAGCAAGTTGGCACCCAGCACGCCCCCCTCGGCAATGCAGCGCTCCGGCGCGTACATGGGGTAGCGCACAAAACCAAAGGCCAGCTTGCGGAACAGGCTGCTGCCCAGCTCCAGCGAGTCGATCAAGGCCAATTCATCCACCTCCCCCTGCCCGTCGGCGAGCGCAAGCTTGAATGCTTCCTGCATGCCGAGGTAGGCCGCAGCCTCCTCCGTCAACTGACTGTAAGGCAGCCCGGGATTCCAGACAAAATCCATAGGCATGTCGGTGTTTTCCAGGCGAGCGCGGACTACGATCAGCCCCCCCCGCATTTCGAAGGGCAAGGTGTCCCGAAACTCAGCCTGTGGTGCTTCGCCGCTCTCTAGCAGCTGGGCGCTGCGGGGAGCTGTACATTGCTGAAATACGATCAGGATCAGCGCAAAAAAGCTTAGCTTTTTCATGTTAATAGGATATATTGGATTTTTGCGAATGTACGAATTTAAGCTAATCTGTGTAGACCTTTAGCATATCGTGCAATTCTTCCAATGTATTGGCCTCGCGGATGGGTTTGTCTTTGCGCCAGCGTTCTATGCGAGGGAAACGAAGCGCTACACCGGACTTGTGGCGGTTGGACTTGCGGATGCCTTCGAAGGCAATCTCAAAGACATAAGCAGGTTCCACGCTGCGCACCGGCCCGAAGCGCTCGAGGGTGTTGCGATGCACCCAGGAGGTGATCTCCCGGAACTCCTTGTCAGTTAAGCCGGAGTAAGCTTTGGTAAAAGGCACGAGTGTATCACCGTCCCAGACCGCGAAGGTAAAGTCGGTATAGAGGTTCGCACGGCGGCCGTGCCCACGCTGGGCGTAGATCATAACGGCATCTATAGTGAGCGGGTCAACCTTCCATTTCCACCAATCGCCCTTGCGCCGGCCAGCCCGGTATACGGATTCTTTGTGCTTTAGCATAAGGCCCTCGCTCTTGTACTGCCGTGCATTGGTGCGTTCTTCTTCCAATTCTTCCCAGCGTTGAAAGGGCACTGTCTCGGAAATCAGCAATACACCCTCGCTGTCTACCTTCTCCAGCAGTTTTTCCAACAAATGGCGGCGCTCCCGCAGCGGCTGTCCGCGCAAGTCCTCGCCCTGCCATTCCAGCAGGTCGTACGCCAGCAGCACCACCGGAGCTTTCTCCCGCACTTTCTTGGTCACGTTTTTACGGCCAATGCGGGTCTGCAGATCATTAAATGTCAAAGGTGCCCCGTCTTTATAGGGCAGAATTTCCCCGTCGATCACCGTACCATCGGGCAGCAGCTCCGCCAGGGGGTGGTACTCGGGAAACTTGTCCGTCACCAGCTCTTCCCCCCGCGACCAGACAAAAAGCTCTCCCCGGCGCACGATGAGCTGACCACGGATGCCGTCCCACTTGCGCTCTGCCAGCCATTCTTCCGGTGGGCCAAGGTCCTCCGGGCCGTCTTCCAGGGCATAAGCCAGGTAAAAAGGATAAGGCTTGGAAACGTCTTCCAGTGGATCTTTTGTCAGAACTAGATCCTCAAAATTGGTGCGGGCGGGAGTCCAGTCGCCCATCAGCCGGTGCGCCAGGGTGTTCTCATCAATACCCGTATACTTGGACAGAGCGCGCACCATCAGCTTCTGGGAGACACCGATTCGGAAGCCTCCCATGATGAGTTTGTTGAAAACCAGGCGCTCGGTATAATCCATCTGCCGCCAAGCAGCGGTCACCTTGGCTTTCTTTTCTTCCTCCTCTTTTTGATCCAGGGCCTTGATGTAATCAACCCAGTACGACAGGCCCTGCTCGTTGCCGGACTCCGGCTCGGGCAGGGTTAGTGCGATGGCTTCGCTCAAGTCTCCGACCACATGGTAAGACTCTTCGAACAGCCAGAGGGGAATATCCGCCATTTCGGCGGCCCAATGCCGCAGCAGAGTGGTGTTGACAGTGCGCTTGGGCCGGCGGTGGGAAAGGATGGCGACGGTCCACAACCGATCTTCATCGTTGGCGTTTTCGAAAAACTCAGCCAGGGCTTTGACCTTAGCGTTGAGCTTAGTCGTCTGATCCAGTCGGGTAAAAAGTTCGGCGAAGCGTTTCATACAGGTTAAACGTGCGTACGGATGGAATGTTAATCTTCGGAGGAATCGTCATCCTTGTCTAAGGATTCGCCTTCGTATTCGGTCCGGGCTTCCCGGGCTTCCAACCCTCTTTCTTCGCGCAGCCAGCGGGCAAACAGATTGGTGTAGCCGTGGGTAAGGATGATGCGCTCCGCACCGGTTGCTGTGATGGCATCATTGAGCCCCACCCAGTCAGCATGATCAGAGAGCACAAAGCCGCGATCGGCAGAGCGCCGGCGCCGAGTGCCCCGCAGCGCCATCCAGCCAGAGGCAATACCCACCGAGGCATTTTTAAATCGTTTCATCCAATTGGAACCCGTAGCAGAAGGCGTAGCGAGCACCATACCGCCTTCCATATCCTTGCCTTTGAGCTCCCGGGTAACCTTGATCGTATCCGGTAATCTAAGCCCCTGCTTGCGCATAACTGCATTCGTATTTTCTATAGCGCCATGGGTGTAGATGGGCCCAATGCTGGTATCCAGCCCCGCCAGCACCCGCTGCGCTTTGCCCAAAGCATAGGCACCGATGACGCTGGTCTTGCCCTCCGTCCGGTTCTTGCGCCACCATTCGTTGATTTCCTGAAATACGCTGTCCTGTGGTTTCCAGCGATAAACGGGCAGGCCGAAGGTGGATTCTGTGATGAAAGTATGGCAGGTAATGGGCTCAAAGGCTTCCGACAAACCATCGTCTTCTATCTTGTAATCGCCGCTGGCCACCCAGACCTCCCCCTGGTATTCCACCCGAATCTGGGCGGAGCCCGGGATATGGCCTGCCGGATGGAAGGAAAATTGTACGCCATTGATACGGACGGGCTCCCCGAAACCAACCGTCTCAGCTTTTATGTTGCCCAGTCGATAGCGGATGACTGGCTCCGCCGGTTTTGTAAACAGGTAGTGTTGATGCCCCCAGCGGGAGTGGTCGGCATGGCCGTGGGTGATGAGAGCTTTGGAAACTGGCTTCCAGGGGTCGATGTAAACCCCGGCTGCTT
Organism: uncultured Phaeodactylibacter sp.; assembly: GCA_964397205.1. Taxonomy (GTDB): domain Bacteria; phylum Bacteroidota; class Bacteroidia; order Chitinophagales; family Saprospiraceae; genus Phaeodactylibacter. The sequence goes on from CAYNIT010000016.1 coordinate 23,592, forward strand.
CACAGTAAATGCCTTTGTCCGTAAATTCTAATAGCGCCATAGGATAGCTTGATTACAGTCAGCGGCAGGGCGATTATACAGGTATTCTTAATTTGAAGCATCCACCCCGATCCACTACGCCTTTTTAACGGAATACCGCAGAGGAGGTTCTGGTTCAGTAATTTTTATGCAGCGTAAAGTGGAAAGTAGCACCCTCTCCCAATTTCGATTCCACGTAGATGGTGCCGCCGTGCTGCTCGACCACGCGCTTGCATAGCGATAACCCAATACCTGACCCGGGAAACACTTTTTTACTGTGCAGCCGGCGGAACAACTGAAAAATCTGCTGGTGGTGCTTCTCATCGATACCGATGCCGTTATCCGCAATAGAGAAGTGCCAGTAATCTCCCTTTTCTCTCGTGCTTATTGCCACCCTTGGCTTCCGGTCTGGCTGGCTGAACTTAATACCATTGGAAATGAGATTCTGGAACAGCTGCCCCAGTTTGGTCCGGTTGCCCATGATGGTTGGTAATGGCTGAGAAAATACAATTTCTGCGTTTTTGTCTGTTATCAAGCCCTTAATGGAGTTCTGAACGACTTCCGCAAGTTCCTGCAGGTCCACCTGCTCAAACTCAGGGTTTGAACTGCTGGTCAGCCGTGCGAATTCCAACAGGTCTTCGATCAGTTTATTCATGTGTTGAGCACTCTGCGCTATGAAATCCAGGTAGGAGTTGGCATTCTCGTCAAGCTTACCGGCGTATTTTTGTTGCAGCAGCTGAGAGAAGCTGTTCATGGTGCGCACCGGCTCCCGCAAATCGTGGGAGACAGTATGAGCAAAATTTTCCAGCTGGGCGTTGGAGTCCACGTAGCGGGTGAGCTTCTCATTGTTGCGGTCCAGTTCTTCCAGTTTTTTGCGAAGATTCTGCTGGGTCCGTTTCAGGTCAGTTACGTCTCTCACCACCACGATAGCTGACTCTGCATCTACTGCACTGATTCTTGCTTCGTAGTGCCGCAGCTCTCCCTTGAACATCATCGGGTAGTCAAAAGTCTGCACGGCTCCCTCTGTGATGGCTGCATTAATGTTGCTTACCAATGCCTGCGTTAAATAACCCGGCAAGACTTCCTCTGCTTTCTTGCCCAGAAACTCTTCGGGAGGCATTAACAAGTTTTTGTTATCGTATCCAGCCCCGTAGTAATCCAGGAACCGCCCGTTTTTATCAAGCCTGAACTTCAAATCCGGTAAGGCTTCCAGAATAGCCTGTTTGAGCTGCTTGCTTTCCGCTAGTGCTTCCTGAGCTTCACGGCGGCTGGAAATATCCTCGATGGAGCAGATGATACAGTCCAACTGGCCATTATCATCGTAAATCATGGAATAGAGCAGATTAGCCCAAATGACGCCATCGTCTTTCCTCGTCAGTTGGCGCTCCATTTTGATGGTATTGCCGTGCTCTGGCCGCCCTTGTTCGTTAAGCTCTTCCAGCAGACTGGAGCCGGCGCTAAAGCTATCGAGCTGTTCACCAATCAACTCTTGTTGATCCAGTCCAAGCAGCTGGCCTGCCTTATGATTGGCTTGGCGTACAATTCCATCGGCACTACAAAACACTATAGCAAGAGGGCTTTCTTCGAATAATCCCCGGAAAAGGGCCTCGCTCTCCCGCAGCGCCCACTCGGCTTGTTTGCGCTCGTGGATATCCATATGAATGCCAACCACTTTTTTGGGCTTGCCGTGCTCATCCAAACCTACCATCCGCCCCTGATCGTAAATCCATTTCCACCCGCCCGACTTGGTACGCAGCCGGATTTCCGCTTCGAAATAGGGAGTCTTTCCAGCCAGGTGCTCTTGTAGAGTTTGCCAGACTATTGCTTGGTCATCCGGGTGGATCAGTTCCTCGAAGGTTTGCCAATGAGGCTTTACTTCTTCAGGTGAAAAGCCAAGCATTTCACCCCAGTATTGATTGTAGTGGCAGGTATCGTTCTGCGGGTCCCATTCCCAAAGCCCCAGCTTGGCTGCGTCCAGAACGAGTTCTGTGCGCTCTTTACTTTCCCTCAGCCGCAGTTCCATATATTTGCGTTCTGATATGTCAATGGAAATGCCCAATGCGTAGGTAGCTTTTCCCTCTTCTGAACGGGCGGTTACAATGCCACGGTCATAAAGCCAGTGATACTCCCCCCGGTGATTTCGAATGCGGTACTCTAACTCGAAGGTGTCTGATACGGTAGTTTGTTGCTCGAACTGCTCCATCCTTAGTGGGATGTCCTCCGGATGCAACAGGCCTATCCATTCGGAGTAAGAGGAAAATTCCGGCAGGTTTTCGTGCCCAAGCTGCTCCAGCATCAGGCGGCTATTGTGTACTTTTTCTGCCGCCATGTCCCACTCCCAGATGCCTAGGCTGGAGCTTTCAATGGCCAGCTCTAAGCGTTGTTGGCTTTCCTTGAGGGCGATTTCTGTTCTTTTGCGGCTGTCGATGTTGATGAGCAGCCCGACTAGGCAGCGTTTGCCGTTGATGATATGGGATTCGCAATGATCGTAAAACCAGAGGTAGCTGCCGTCTCGCTTTTTGAGCCGAATCTCTGCTTTGAAGCTGCGCTGGTTTTGCCAGACTTCTCTATCGATCATCTCCGCAAACCAGACGCGATCTTCTTCGTGCATCATCCCAAAAAATCCGTTATAATCCAAATAAGGGCTTTCCGGATTGTAGCCGAGGGCAGTCAAAAAATCGCGGCTGAACCAAGTCGCTTCTTCTCCAAACTGCCATTGCCAGAAAAACACTTCAGTAGCTTTAGATGCTAGGTCCAGGAACTCCTGCTTCTGACGAAGCGCTAATTCCACTTCCTTACGCTCAGTGATGTCCACCAAAATGCCACTGCCTCGATTGGGATACCCTTTTTCATCCCAGACCGTTGCCCTGCCACGGTTGAGCACCCATCGGTAAGCGCCATCTTTGGTGCGCAGGCGCATTTCGTGCTCAAAGGTTTTCTCTCGACAGGTGGGCTGTAAATAGTGCTTTGCTTTTTCAATAAAGGGCTCCAGGTCATCGGGATGCACCAGCTCATTGAATGCCTGTGGCGTTTTGGGCAATTCTTCCAGCTCGTACCCTAGCATTTGCGCGAAGTATTCGTTAAATCTAGCCTCTTGCTCCCGCACTTTCCAATGCCAGGTAGCTACTTTCGCTCCCTCCAGCACCAACTCTAACTCCTGCTGCTTTTCCCGCAGGGAAAGCTCCATCTGCTTCCGTTCTGTTACATCAATCTGCCCGCCCCAAATATCTGTAAGCACTCCATCTTCCAATACACCTGCGGAATGGTTGACAAACCAGGTCTGCCTGCCATCTTTGCGCCGCTCGAAAGTCTCCAGGCCTTGGACTTGAAAACCTTCCCGGAAAAACTTGGTTACCGCCTTTCGATTCAGCTCCTTTCCTGGCCCATCATGTAGTTCGGCAATTTTCTTACCGATCATTTCCTCAGGCTTATCGAAGCCGTACATTGCAGCCATCGCCCGGTTACAGTCTGCTAAATAAGCGTACGCGTAGAACCAATCGACCTGATCCTCAATAGATAAGTGGATGGGAATGGGGGGGGTACACTTGATGTTGTATATGCCTTCTGTGGTATGTTGGATGAAATTTTCGTATTGATACCGACTGGCTCGTTCGCGTTGTTCTACTTGTCTTTGATGGGTGATATCCTGAGCGATCCCCAAAACGTGTACTGACTCTCCATCGGCACTGGGAACCGGAACTTTGGTAGTATTCAAGAATAGCTTTTGCCCGCGCTTGGTGGATATATGGTCATTGGGCAGCCGCAGGGTCTTCCCTTCTTCTATCACTCTGCGGTCTTCTTTGAGGTAACGCTCTACTTCCAGCTGGTTGTGATGAAAGTGCCGATCCGTTTTCCCAATCAGGTCCCGGACAGGTACGCCATACAGCTCAGCGACCTTCTTGTTGGCGATTACAAAGCGTCCTTGTTTGTCTTTGGCAAAGACCAGCCCTGGCATATTGTCGATGATAGTACGCAGGTAATTTCGCTGGGTCTGCACTTTTTCCTCTGCATCGGTGCGAGCGAGGAACCCCTCCAGTGCCTGAACAAAAGGCTGCAGTGAAGCCAACTCTGCAGATTGCTCGCCCGAAGAATTGAGTCCAATCAGCAAGCAAGCATTTTGATTGATGGCAGTACTCCAGAACTGATGCTCAATACTCCAGCCAATTTGGCTGGTATCAATTGGGCTAAAGCAGCCTTGCACACACTGCCGCAACAATTCCCCGGGCACAATAGGCATACGTTGTTCTTCCACCCTATGCCACTCGCCGCCCTGCAGCATAATCCCAAATAAGCACTTGCTGCCTTCCTCGGGATAACCTGCGAGGCGGTGGCGGTAGAGCAGCATGGTATGAGCATTGATGATTTCAGAGACGGCGAGGAAGCTTTCCTGCAGTGCCTTGGGAGCATCTTTAAACTGGTGCAAATGCAGGGAGGCATCAAGCAAGGCTTCCAGAACTTGTGCCCTCTGATTGGGAAGATCTCCGACTTTGGCTTTTGCCCTTGGTTTCATTGAAATTTTGTGCATTTATTTGCACCTGAAAGTTAACCAATTTTGGAGAAAAGAGCGAAAAGCCGCAACTTACTGAAGGCTGAGCTGTGACATAGCAAAGAAACAAAGCGGCTTCAAAGCCAAAGCAAAAGCACCGGATTACCCTTCTACAATGGTGCCTACCGTTTCGCCTTCCACGATGCGGCGCAGATTGCTCCGCTCGCCCACATCAAAAACGACGATAGGCAAGTTGTTTTCCCGGCAAAGGGTGAAGGCGGTCATGTCCATAACACTGAGCCCGAGGCTGATCACCTTAGCGAAGGTCAGGGTATCAAATTTGGTAGCGGAAGGGTCTTTTTCAGGATCGGAGCTGTAGATGCCGTCCACCCGTGTACCTTTGAGGATGACATCCGCATTGATTTCGTTGGCGCGCAGCGCTGCTGCGGAATCGGTAGTAAAGTAAGGGCTGCCGGTGCCAGCCGAGAAGATGACTACTCTGCCTTTTTCCAGGTGGCGAATAGCGCGGCGGCGGATGTAGGGCTCAGCGATTTGCTTCATTTCGATAGCAGAAATCAGGCGGGTGTAGACGCCGTTGCTCTCGAGTGCGCTCTGCAGTGCCATGCCGTTGATAACGGTAGCCATCATGCCCATGTAGTCCCCTTGTACCCGCTCAATGCCGGATTCGGATGCCTGAAGGCCTCGGTAAATATTCCCACCGCCAATGACGACAGCCACTTGTACGCCGATGTCGAGCAAGCCTTTAATTTGTATAGCGTAGTGGGTCAACATATCAGCATCGATGCCAAATCCTTGTTTTCCCATGAGGGATTCTCCACTGAGCTTAAGCAGTATGCGCTTGTACTTAAGTTGTGCCATGAGCCCTAAGTTGTATGCCTATTTGTATACGAATGGCCCGTTCTCAACGTAATGAGCGGGCAAGAAAAAAGGCGAATCAGAGTTCCAATTCGCCTTTCATTATTCTATTCACCGAGCGTTACATGTTTGAAATCTGTAACGGTGAGGTCCTTGTCGAATGACTTGAGATAGGCAGCGACATTTTGGCTGCTGTCCTTCACGAATTGCTGGTTCAGCAGCGTCTTGTCTTTGAAGAACTTATTGAGCTTGCCCATCGCAATTTTTTCAACGATATTATCGGGCTTGCCTTCGGCACGAGCCTGCTCCTTGCCGATCTCTACTTCCTTATCGATGATGGCTTGCTCCACACCGTCTTTGTCTACGGATACCGGCTTCATAGCAGCTACCTGCATAGCGACATCCCGGCCCGCTGTATACAGCTCCTCACCGCCGGCCTTGTTCAAGCCCACAAGTACGCCTGCTTTATTGCCCATGTGGATGTAGGGCGCGATCATCTCCGCTTCAAGGCGCTCGTATGCTGCCAGTTCAATTTTCTCGTTGATCTTTCCTACCAATTCCGTAACGCGCTCCTCGACCGTAAGCCCATCGAGGTCAAGCTTCTTCAGCTCATCCAGAGAAGCGGGGAACTCGGCGAGAGCCAGCTGGGCGACTTTTTCTGCGAAGTTGACGAATTCCTCCCCCTTGGCGACGAAGTCCGTTTCGCAGCTCAGCTTGACGATTACCCCTCTCGTTCTGTCGTCAGATACAAGTGCCATGACTACCCCTTCATTGGCCTCGCGGTCGGCGCGCTTAGCGGAGACTTTCTGCCCCTTTTTACGGAGCAGCTCAACGGCTTTATCAAAATCACCTCCCGCCTCGGAAAGCGCTTTTTTGCAGTCCATCATGCCCGCCCCTGTCATGTCGCGTAGTTTTTTGACATCGGCGGCAGAAATGTTTGCACTCATTTTTGTTGTATTGTAGTGGTTAAAAATTGGTATTACCCCTTGGCAGCCGCTTCTTTTTCTGCCTTGGACGACTCGCGCTCCTTCAGCCCTTCGCGTATGCAGTCTGCCATGTACTTGGTAATGATGGCAATCGATTTAGAAGCATCGTCATTAGCCGGGATGGCGTAGTCCACCTGGGAAGGGTCAGAGTTGGTGTCTACCATTCCGAAGGTTTTGAGCCCAAGTTTATGAGCTTCCGCTACAGCGATGTGCTCGTGGTGGATGTCCACTACGAATACAGCATGCGGCAGCCGGTTGAGGTTAGCGATACCTCCGAGCACGCGCTCCAGCTTATTGCGCTCGCGGGTAAGCGTGAGCCGTTCTTTTTTGGTCACGTTTTCCAGGGTGCCGTCCTGCAGCATACGATCGATGTTGTTCATCTTTTTGACGGAACGCCGGATGGTAGCGAAGTTGGTCATCATCCCCCCCAGCCAGCGGTCCGTAACGAAGGGCATGCTAACTTCCCGGGCAGCGTTGGAGACAATTTCGCGGGCCTGCTTTTTGGTAGCGACGAACATGATTTTTTTGCCCGACTTCGCCATGGCCCGGGCGGCTTTGCCTGCTCTCTCGAGGCTGTCAAGCGTGCGGTTGAGGTCGATGATGTGAATTCCTTTGCGCTCCATGAAGATGTTGGGCGCCATTTTCGGGTTCCACTTTCTCTTGAGGTGGCCGAAGTGGACGCCGGCATCCAATAGATCTTTATAGGTAGGCTTTTCCATTTTTCTGAGTCTTATTTAAAATTTGCGATCAACAGCGCCGGGCGGGCGCTGCTGAAGGCGGATAAACGAACATAGCACGCAGTTCCATTAACGCTTGCTGAACTGGAAGCTCTTGCGCGCCTTGGGCTTTCCGTACTTCTTACGCTCCACAGCCCGGGAGTCCCGCGTGAGGTACTTCTTGTCCTTCAGCGGCTTTCGGAAGTCTTCGTTGAGTTTCACCAGGGCGCGGGCAATGCCCATGCGTATGGCTTCAGCCTGTCCTTTATAGCCCCCTCCGCGTACGCTCACTTTGAGGTCGTAGATGTTTTCGACTTCTACGGTTGCGAATGGGTCGGTGATGTTGTATTGAACGTGTTGCTGGGGGAAGTACTCTTTGAAGTCTTTGCCGTTCACCTGAATCTTGCCTTCACCTTTGGTGAGATAGACGCGGGCGATCGAGTTTTTCCTTCTCCCTATGGCGTTGATCATTTCCATATGTAAAGAAATTGTCCTGCTTTTCTACAATTTAAAGTTCCAACTTTTCCGGCTTTTGGGCTTCGTGCGGGTGTTCTGCCCCTTCGTACACGAAGAGCTTCTTGAACATCTGACGGCCCAAGCGGTTCTTCGGCAACATGCCTTTGACGCTTTTCTCAACTACAGCGATGGGCTTTTTGCGCAGCATCTCCCGCGCGCTTTTGGATTTTTGCCCTCCGGGATAGCCCGAGTAGGTGAGGTAAATTTTATCGTCCAGCTTATTGCCAGTGAAACGTACCTTATCAGCATTGATGACGATGACAAAGTCGCCGGTATCCACATGAGGCGTGAAGGAAGGCTTGTGTTTGCCGCGCAGTACCGAAGCAATTCGGGAGCACAGCCGGCCTGCGACTTCTCCTTCTGCATCGATTACGTACCATTTGCGCTCTATTTCTTCCTTTTTCGCCGACTGCGTTTTATAGCTTAGCGTATCCACTTTCTTAGAGTTTAATTGTGATCAATACATCCCGCCGATACCGTCCGGGCAGCGCCCGAAAGCCCGGGATTTTGTTCGATAAATTGCGGATGATCGGGCTGCCTCCGAAAAGGCAGGTGCAAAGGTAGACTTCTTTGCGGCAAGAAACAAGCTTTTTTCAGAAAAAAGTAGCAGGGCGAGAGCATAAGTGCCTGAAAAACAGGCAAAATATCGCACAGAAATTTCAAAGGCACCAAGCAAAGCGAGCCAAAAACTGGCCGACGGTTGCCCGCAGCCGGAATGGCGAGCGGAGCTGGAAGGCCCTAAGCGCTGCGCAGCTCTGCCTGGTATTCTCGCAGTACTGCCCAATCGCCATTCTGAGCCAGTCGGGCTTGTGTAGGCCAGGAGCCGGATACCGGCACGAGTTCCGGGCGGCCGGAGGCTTCAAGGATGTCCTGCAATTGTTCGGCGCTGCTTTCCGCAAGCTGCTCCCAGCGCTCAATTCCCGCTGATTGCAGCGTTTGCGCAGCTTGCTCGTCCAGGCCTTCCAGGATGGCCAGGTCAGTAGGGTCCGTTGACAGGGGGGCAACCGGAGCATCTCCCTCGGGCATTTGCTGCTTTTCAACCGCCAACTGCGCAGCTTGTTCTACCCAGCGGTCTTTTTCAATGCGGCCTTCGAAGTATCCAATTTTGCGGGTAACCTCGGCAATCTTTTCTGAATCCCAGGTGCTGATTTCTTCGAATGTGGACACCCCAATATCGTACAGTTGCTGCTGCAGGAACGGGCCGATGCCCTCGATCCGGCTCAGCTCGTCTTTATCGCCTTCCTCATCGGAGGGGAGCTTATCGTGCAGGATGGATTTTTCGGGATTGAAGTTGGGCTCGGGCTCCTCTTCTATCAGTTCCGCATCAGGCAGGCCTGGCATGGGGTGGATTTCGGGCAGGGCGCCTTCCGCAGTTCCTGGCTGAGATGCGGCTACTACGCCCGGGCCGATAGCCCTTACGCCTTGCCATTTTTCATGCAGTTGTGCATTCTCCGCTGCCAATTCATCCAAGCGGCGCTCTACTGCCTCGAGGCGCTGACGGGTGGCATTGAAGGTGCTTTGCATTTGTGCCAGCTTGTCCTCCGGCTGCTGCTCTGTATTCAGGGCAGCTACCAGTTCCTGATTCTTAGTACGGAGCTGCTCTATTTCAGCATTCAGCTCCTCGATGGTAGTTTGGTAGGAATCATCAGAGCTGCCCCCTTCCTCCAGTTGGCGGTTCAGCATAAATAGCTCTTTGTGCAGCTGCTCTTTTTCTTCCTCCAGCCGCTCTGCCCGCGCTTCGGCTTCCTGCGTGCTGAAGCCCAGCTTTTTGAGGTCTGCCTCCTTCAAGCCGAGCTGTTCTTGCAGGCTCTCCACTTCTGCCCGGGCTTCAGCTAGCTCTTTTTTTTTCTCTTTGAGTTCCCGGTTCAGCTGTATAACCCGCCGGCTGCGCAGTACGTAGCCCAACAGGATGCCCAACAGAAAGGCTACGAGCATAACGATGAGAATGAAGACGCTGTCCTCAGCGGTAAATTGGCGGAAGAGATTGCTAAAGTCCATCTTTATTGGGTTTGCGTAGTTTCAAAATCAAGTTGTGTTCAGTTGTTGGCTTCGCCTTCCGGTCTGGCCGCTTTGTCGGCTGCTGTTTCCAGCACAAAATTGACCCGGCGGTTCTTTTGCCGGCCCTCGGGATTGTCGCTGCCGTCGGGCAGGGTGTTGGGCGCAACGGGACGGGATTTGCCCATGGATTTGACCTCAATCGGGGCAACCACGCCCAGCGAATCAATGAAGTACTGCCGGGCATTCTTCGCCCGGCGCAGCCCGAGGTCCAGGTTGTACTCCTTGGAGCCAATGCTGTCAGTATGCCCGATGATCGTCATGCTGGCCTCTGGCTTAAGCGCTAGATAGGTCTGCACAGAATCCGCATAGAGGCGGAGGGACTCTTCAGGCTTGAAAACGTCGGAGTCATACTCAAAATTGGCATCCGAAAAAGTCATGTTCTTGAAAGTAAATACCACCTTCTCAAAATCTCCGGCAATGGCGTTGGGGTCGTAAAGTTCAAACAAGAGAGGTTCGCGCAGGGCCTCATCTTCGCTCAGCCCATAGTCCAGCGAGAAGCGGGTCTGCTCCAAGCCGCGCTTAACCATCAGCTTGCGCACTTGATCCGCCCGCGCCAGGCCAAGGTTTTCGAAGAAGCCCGGGGCAATATCCGCTTCGCTTTCCCGGTAGAAACCAGTAATGGTGACGTTGCGGCCGGGGCGCGCCTTGAGTATGGCCGCTAATGTATCCAGGAAAAGGCGGTTGTTGTCATTCAGGCGGGGCTGCAAACGCGCGCTGTCAAAGGCAAACTGATCGTACCCATCCAGCAACACCGAATCTCCCTCCGTAAGCTGCAGGGTGGACAGGCGCACCTCTGATGGCACCTCCCCACAGTTCTGCCGCAGCTCACAGACGAAATACCAGCGGGCGAATAAGGCGAAGGCCAAGAAGAGCAGAAAGATGAGAAAGGATAAAAACCGCATGTCGTTGATCGTTGAGTTGTTCGTTTTATCCTAAAAGTAGCTATTTGGCTGGTTTATTGCCAATGTATTTGTTATTTTTCCAAAAAAAGCAAGACAGTATGAAGGCAAGATTCACCGAAAACAGCATTCGGCTGAGGGTACGCAAATCAGATGTGGACCAACTGGCCTCAAGCGGGAGCGTTTCCACTGCCCTCAATTTCCCCAACCGCTCCCTGCGTTTTCAGCTCCAGCTCGAAGCGGTGGAGGAACCCAGCACATGGTTCGACGGAGCAACCCTAAACGTTTCCCTGCCAATGGTTACAGGGCGAAAGTGGATCGAAAGCGATCAGGTTGGCATAGAGCACCACCAAGCGTCAGAAGGCGGCTCGCCGCTTCACATACTAGTCGAAAAAGACTTTCCCTGCGCGCACCAGCCACAGGAGGATAAGTCTGATACCTTTGAAGAGTTATCGGAGCAGTGAGGTGCCATAACAAAAGGAAGGGCTCTGGAGCGGCTCTGTGCAAAACTGCTATCCCCCC
>CAYNIT010000017.1:0-15605 GCA_964397205.1 uncultured Phaeodactylibacter sp.
CTCCAGTTTCTGGGGGTCAATGGTTAGGGTAACGCGCTTGACAGGAGCGGGTTTACGGGGCATCGGCTCCGGATTCACGGTGCTCCGTATGAGCGCGTCGAGGCCATCGCCCGCCGGCCGGCGGCGGCGTTTTTTGACGGAAGTATTGGGTGCGGTTGTTGGTTGTTCTTCTTTTTCTTTGAGCTGTTGTTCCAGGCTTTCGTCAAAGGCATCCTGCAGAAAAGCTTGCAAGTCTTCCGAAAAGTCCTTTCCGGAGGAGCGCTTGCGGCTTTCCTTTTGCTTTTTGAGGCTGGCAGCTTTCTCAGACGACAGCAAGGGGCTGTCTTCCTGAAGCGTTTCGTCTTCAGCAGCTCCGAAAATACTATCCATCCCGTCCGTGAATCTCTTTTTGCTCACAAGCTTCATTTTTTATTGCGGCGGCTCAGCCCCACAGCCGAAGCGCTGATGCCATCTTTCTAGATCATGCCTCCCTTTCTTCCAACGCCCGGTCAAATTGTTCGACCCGGCTGAGGATTTCCCGGCTCAGCGAAAGGTAATCTTCCGCGCCGGCGCTCGACTTGCTGTATTCAAAAATATCTTTGCGCTGCGCCGGCGCTTCGGCCAATGCTACGGTATCGCGAATTCTCGTTTCGAACACCAGGTTGCCGAAGTACTTGGTGATGGTTTCCACTACATCCCGGTTGAGCACCTTGCGGTGGTCGTACATGGTAGCGATAACGCCTCCGATTTGCAATTCCTTGTTCAGGCGCAGCTTCACCTTCTGAATGACCTGCTTGATCTTGGCCAGCCCCTGCATCGCCAGGAATTCGGTTTGCAGGGGGATGATCACGTAGTGGCTGCTCGTCAGCGCATTCAGCGTAAGCAGGCCGAGCGAAGGCGGGCAGTCCACAATGATGAAGTCGTACTCCTCCAGCAGCGGGGCGAACAGTTCGCGCAGAATGAATTCTCGCCCTGCCTCATTGATCAGTTCCATTTCCGCTCCTGACAAATCCAGGGTCGAAGTGACGATATCCAGGTCTTCTTTGACAGGGACCGGCTGCAGTTCGGCTTCGCCCCGCAGCGCTTCGTATATGCTAGTAGGCGGCCTAGACACCCCCAGCGCCAGGGTCAGGTTGGCCTGTGGGTCCAGGTCAATGAGCAATACCTTTTTGCCCATCTCTACCATGCCTGCTCCGATATTGATCGCGCAGGTGGTTTTTCCCACCCCCCCTTTATGGTTAAGCAATGAAATAACTCTGCCCATATTGTTTTTGCTGGCTTTGCTTGATGAAAGTATAAGGTAAGCAAATTCTTGAAAGAATACTTGCGTAGGCGCAAAAATATGGTTTTGGGTGGGAAAATTGCCAGACTAGGTCGCTTAACTGGCTTTTTTACAGCTGCGGGCAGCCGTCGGTGAGCGAGAAGTGCCAAATTGGCGTTGCACCGCCAAGGCGGCTGTCAAAATGGCGGCAAACCAGCTCAGAACCGTTCTGGTACATCATTTGAAGCTGAAAGCTTGTTAAAAAATTAGTAAAAAACAGGAATGCCGGCGGCCGTACTCCCATGGGGAGCAGCCGGGCAGGCATATCGAGATTATCATTGAAATCCTAAAAAACAAAGCTATATGAACTTGAATAATTTCACCATAAAAGCGCAGGAGGCGGTGCAGCAAGCCCAACAGCTGGCTATGCAGGAGCAGCATCAGGCCATTGAGCCTGCCCACTTGCTGAAGGGCATTCTGCAGGTAGACGAGAACGTCACGCCATTTGTGTTGAAAAAGCTGGGTGTCAACTTTGACAACATCAAAAAGGCGGTTGACAGCATCATCCAATCGTATCCCAGCGTAAGCGGCGGCAATCAGTACCTGTCCCGCACCGCCAACGAAGCGCTGCAAAAAGCCAATGGCTACCTCAAAGAATTCGGTGATGAATTCGTAGCCCTGGAGCACCTGCTGCTGGGCATCCTGGCCGTTAAAGACAGCACGGCACAGATGCTGAAAGACAGCGGCATCACCGAAAAAGCCCTGAAAGCAGCGGTAGAAGAGCTGCGCAAGGGCAAGCGAGTGACCACCCACAGCGCCGAAGACAGCTACAACGCCCTGAGCAAATACGCCATCAATCTGAACGAGCGTGCCAAAGAAGGCAAACTCGACCCGGTGATCGGGCGGGAGGACGAAATACGCCGCGTGCTGCACATCCTGGCGCGCCGTACCAAGAATAACCCCATACTGATCGGCGAAGCCGGCGTGGGTAAAACCGCCATCATCGAGGGCCTTGCTCACCGTATTGTGGACGGGGACGTGCCGGAAGACCTGCGCGACAAAGAGATCTTCTCCCTCGACATGGGGGCGCTGATCGCTGGCGCTAAGTACCAGGGCGAATTTGAAGAGCGCCTGAAATCCGTAATCGGAGAAGTAACTACAGCGGAAGGGCGCATATTCCTCTTTATCGACGAGATTCACACGCTCGTAGGCGCGGGCAAGACACAGGGCGCCATGGATGCGGCCAACATCCTCAAACCCGCCCTGGCAAGGGGGGAGCTGCGCGCCATTGGTGCCACTACCCTGAACGAATACCAAAAGTACTTCGAAAACGACAAAGCCCTGGAGCGCCGCTTCCAGTCCGTACTGGTGGATGAGCCCGGTGTGGAGGATGCCATCTCTATTCTGCGCGGGCTGAAAGACCGGTATGAGACCCACCACAAAATCAATATAAAAGACGATGCGGTAGTTTCTGCAGTCCAGTTGTCCCACCGGTACATTACCGACCGGCAATTGCCGGACAAAGCCATCGACTTGGTGGACGAGGCCGCTGCTAAACTTCGCTTGGAAATGAACTCCATGCCCGAAGAGCTCGATGAAATCGAGCGCCGGATTCGTCAGCTGGAAATTGAGCGCGAGGCCATGCGCCGGGAAAACGACGATGCCAAAATAGAAGTACTCAACGAAGAGCTTGCCAACCTGGAAGAAGAGCGCAACGCCTTGAAGGCGCAATGGGAAAGCGAGCGCGAAGTCATCCTCGGCGTACAGCAGGCCAAAGAAGAACTGGAGCGGCTAAAAGTGGAAAGCGCCCGTGCGGAGCGGGAGGGCAATTTCACGGAGGCAGCGGAAATCCGTTACGGACGGGTGCCTGAAGTGCAGCAGCAGTTGGAAGACTACACCCAACGCCTGCAGGAAATGCAAGCCGACAGCAAATTGCTGGTCAAGGAGGAAGTAGATGCCGAAGACATCGCCGAAATCGTCAGCCGATGGACTGGCATACCAGTTACCCGTATGCTGCAGAGCGAGCGTGAGAAGCTGCTTCACCTGGAAGAAGACCTGCACAAGCGCGTGGTCGGCCAGGATGAAGCCGTCGAAGCTGTATCCGATGCCATCCGCCGCAGCCGCACCGGCTTGTCCAACGAACGGCGGCCCGTCGGCTCCTTCCTCTTCCTGGGTACTACAGGAGTGGGCAAAACGGAATTGGCTAAGGCGCTGGCCGAGTACCTATTCGATGACGAAGACCTGATGACCCGCATCGACATGAGCGAGTACCAAGAGCGCCATGCCGTATCCCGCCTGGTGGGCGCGCCTCCCGGGTACGTAGGCTACGACGAAGGCGGGCAGCTGACCGAAGCCGTGCGCCGAAAGCCCTACAGCGTGGTGCTGTTGGATGAGATTGAGAAAGCGCATCCCGATGCCTTCAACATCCTGCTGCAGGTGCTGGAAGACGGCCGACTGACCGACAACAAAGGGCGTACTGCAGACTTCAAGAATACCATCATCATCATGACTTCCAACATCGGTTCGGACCTCATACGCGATAATTTCGCAAAAATGCTGCCGGGCCAGGAAGAAGAAGTGATTGAAAACACCCGCAGCCAAATCTTCGAGCTGCTGAAACAAAGCGTCCGCCCAGAGTTCCTCAACCGGATCGACGAGACCATTATGTTCCGCCCGCTGTCCCGCAAAGACATCCGGCAGATCGTCGAGCTGCAAATGGAAGAACTCAAACAGACGTTGGCCAAGCAGCAAATCGAACTGAGCGTCAGCGAGCCAGCCATGGAGTGGTTGTCCGAAGCCGGCTACAATCCGGAGTTTGGCGCCCGGCCGCTGAAGCGGGTCATACAGAAAAAGGTGCTGAATGAACTGTCTAAGCAAATGCTGCAGCGCAATGTGGAAGCCAACAGCCAAGTAGTGCTGGATGTCTTCGACGACAAAATTGTGTTCCGGCAGCCGATCGAGGAAGAGCTGGCCGCTGAGTAAATTGGATGCTATCGTAGCATCTTTTTATGCCTCCTTCGCAGCAAAGTCTGCGGGGGAGGCATTTTTTTTCCAGAATGACCTTGGTCATTGACAGGAGCCGGAGGAGGCTGCAATTTGAAGCGGCTAAGGGAGGATTCCGCCCACGGCTGTAGAATACCTGCCAAATACAAACCAAAAAACTCGTCTATGAAAACCCGATTCTTTATCCTGGCATTGGCCCTATTCAGTTGGGCAGCCTCTAGCCTGAAGGCGGCTGAGCCCAGAACAGGCGACCAGATTGAAATCACAAGCCCTATCGAAGACAATCTCTATTTGGCCGGCGAAGATGTTTTGCTCTCGGCGGCTATACAGGGGGATGTCATTGCAGCCTGCAGCGAACTGAGCGTACAGGACACCCTGTTTGGCGATTTGCTGGCAGCCACCAGCGAGGCCGCCGTGAATGCGCCGGTGCAAGGAGACCTGCGCCTGTTCACCGGTGTCTTTCGGCTGAACGCCCCAGTCGGCGGCGACCTCATCGTATTCGGCGGAGAGGTTACGCTGAGCCCGGGCACAAGCGTGGGCAGAGACCTAATCGTCTTCGGAGGGAAGGTAAGCATTAACGGAACGGTTCAGTCTGACCTGCGGGTCTACGGCGGCGAAGTGGAGGTAAATGGAACGGTAGAAGGAGCTACCGAGCTGCGCGGCGGCGAGCTGCGGCTCAACGGCCAGCTCAATGGAGATGCCATCCTGGCGGGGGAGCAGCTGAAGCTAGGCCAGCAAGCCAGCATTGCCGGCGACGTTCGGTACTGGGCCGGAACCGGCGAGATGGACTTTGGCCCGGTTGCCCGCAATCCGCAGTGGGATTCCAGCCTGCGCGCAGAAACCGGGAACGGATTCGGCGGCTGGGGATTCTTTTTGTTTAGCTTCTTGTCTTCCGTACTGCTCGCCCTCTTGCTTATTTGGCTGCTGGGGCCCTACTTCAGCCGCAGCGCCAGGCATCTGGAGCAGAACTTCTTCAAGAGCTTTGCCTTTGGCGTGCTGTACGTGATTGCGGTGCCGGTAGGGCTGCTGGTGCTGGCTATAAGCCTCATTGGATTGCCGCTTAGCTTCCTGGGCGGTTCTTTTTACTTATTCACCCTGGTTTTCGCGCCGACCCTCGCTGCGGTACTGTTGGCCTTCTGGCTGGACCTTCGGTACGAACGAGAATGGGGCAGGGGCATGCTGCTGCTGATATCGGTTGGTATTTTCCTGGCGCTGACAGCAGTGCTGCTGATACCTTTCCTGGGCTGGCTGATCGGCGTAGTGGTGATTGGCGGCGCACTGGGAGCACTTGTGCAGGGCGCAAGGCGGCCGAAGGATACTCCGCAGGATCCTTCTATTGTTGCAGCCTGATCCCTAATCCCGCGGCCCGAACAGGATACTGCCGATGCGGATCATAGTTTTCTTCCCGAAGCCGGCCGATCCCGATCTCGTACGTACGGAATTAAAAGGGTTTATTATTGAGCCTCAATACTGAAGAGATTAGGCTGCTCGTGAGAGCTGTCCATGCTGAATATATGAATTTGTAGCCTTGATTTGCTTCCCCTATTGTGGTATCTTTACAAAAATGAAAGCGATATAGATATCAATTATGGAATTAGTTCACCCACAGTTTTCAAGAATTACCGTCGATCAGGATAAGTGTTCTGGCAAACCATGTATTAGAGGGTTTAGGTTCCCCGTCGCCACCTTGCTGGGCTATGTTGCGGGCGGCATGAATATGGAGCAAATCCTAGAGGAATTTCCGTTTTTGGAAAAAGAAGATTTCTATGAAGCGATGGCGTTTGCAGCCCAGGTGTTGGAGGAGAAGTTTGTGCCTTTGAATAAAGCCAGGGCATGAAGTTTTTGCTTGATGTTCACATGCCTGCAGGGTTGGCTGAATCCTTAGAAATGGAGGGGCATAAGTGCAGAATGTTGGCAAAGGTAGCCTAGCAGACCCCAGAAGTCTTGATGAAGAGATCATTGAAATCGCAAGGCAAAATAATGAAGTCGTCCTGACACATGATCTTGATTTTGGAACCCTACTTGCTTTCAGTAACGCAGACTCGCCTTCTGTTGTGATTTTCCGGATTTCTCATATCAATGCTCATCTATTTTCTCATTTGATAGTAAATAACTGGATCGCCATCAAGAGCCCTTTGGAAAATGGGGCAATCGTTGTTTTTCAAGAAAGTGCTATCCGGATTAGAGCATTGCCAATTGGCAAAAAATAACATCTTTCTACATCTTTAACTGAGCAAAGCTTTTCATGTGATTAAACGAGCAGGGCTGTAAGCAAAAGTGACCAGGCTGTTTTTGCTTCTCGTGCAAGCGCGGCAAGGACAATCAGTCATGCGCGTAGACATCCTGCTGGAACAATTGGCATCTTTTCTCTGCAAGGCGGCCGAAGGATACTCCGCAGGATCCTTCTCTCATTGCAGCCTGATCCCTAATCCCGCGGTCCGAACAGGATACTGCCGATGCGGATCATAGTGCTGCCCTCTTCGATCGCAATTTTATAATCGCCGGACATGCCCATGGAAATTTCTTTGAAGTAATCGGCATCGGCAAAGAAATCCGCTTTCAAGCGGTCGTAGATGCGGTGCAGGGATTGGAACTCCCGGCGCACTTTCTCGTGATCGTCGGTAAAGGTAGCCATGCCCATGACTCCAAGGATGCGCACATGTTCCATCCGGGCGTAGGCATCTGATTCGAGCGCTTCGATGGCTTCCGGCAGGTCGAAACCGAACTTGCTTTCCTCCTCGGCGATGTGGAACTGTAGGAGGCAATCGATGGTGCGTTCGTTTTGGCGGGCGCGCTTGTTGATTTCCTTCAGCACCTTGAGCCGGTCCACAGAGTGGATAAGGTGCACGAATGGAGCGATATACTTGATTTTGTTGGTCTGCAGATGGCCGACGAAGTGCCAGTTGATGTCCTTGGGCAGGGCTTCGTATTTCTCTGTCAGTTCCTGCACCCGGTTTTCGCCGAAGTCGCGATGCCCCTGTTCGTAAAAAGAAAGGATGTGTTCATTGGGTTTGGTTTTGGAAATGGCAACGAGGCGGGTTGGAGTCTCCGCAAGTTCTTCTTTTAGGTCCCGCAGGTTCATCAAAGTGTTTTGTTTTTGGTAACAGATTGCCCTGCCTAAGGTTGCAGCGGGCAGGGCTCGCCCTCCTTTTCTTCGCGAGGCTAACATTTTCTTAAGCAAGCAGCAGAAAATATCTGTGCTTGCGCCGCCGTTTTCCCTATAATCAAAACCCAAGGGCTATGCATTACCATCGAATATCAAGACGCCGCGCCAGAGCCATCAGGGCCAAGGCGCTATTCCTCACCCTGCTCTTTCATCTTGCATTGATCGGTTACCTGGCCTACGGTTCCGATATCGAATGGGCGGCGTACCTGCCGGAAACCGTCCAGGAATGGGTAGGCTTGTCGGAAAAAGCATTGGAGTCGCCCGAAAGGCCGCAGCCATAGCAACCTTTCCGCTGCAGCGGTTGTAATTCTGGAAAAGCGCCTGCATGAATTTTCTCGCCCATTTTTACCTTTCCTGCCAAGATGAATCGCTGATGATTGGCAACTTTTTGGGCGATTACCTGCGCAACCCGCAGGTCAAAGCATTGCCGGAGCGCGTGCAAGCGGGCGTTTACCTCCACCGGCGGATTGATTCCTACACCGACCGGCATCCCGAAGTGCTCAAGGGCGTGCGCCGCTTGTACAAACGGCACTCCAAGTACGCCCCCGTGATTGTGGACGTATTCTACGATTACCTGCTGTCAGTCAATTGGGCGACGTACAGCAAAGAGCCGCTCGAGCAGTTCATTAAGAAGGTTTACCGCCAGTTAGAAGCCAATATCAGCCTTATGCCCAGCCCGGTCAGCGAGTTCGTGCCGCGCATGATCGCCGACAATTGGCTGCAGGCCTACTGCACCCACAACGGCATAGCCTATACTTTCCGCCGGCTGCGCCGCCGCACCAGCAAGCCGCAACTGCTGGACGGGGCGATCGACAGCTTGGCTCAGGATTTCCATGACTTGAATACGGAGTTCAATCGTTTCTTCCCGGAGCTCATCCATTTTGTTGAATGCCAATAACTACTCCGCCCTCCCGGCAAGATCCAGCAGGAAAGCATATTCCATCGCCACCTCCTTGTAGCGCTCAAAGCGGCCGGAAGCGCCGCCGTGCCCCGTTTCCATATTGGTGTGCAGCAAGAGCGGGTTGTCATCCGTTTTCATCTCCCGCAGCTTGGCGACCCACTTGGCGGGCTCCCAGTACTGTACCTGCGAGTCGTGCAGGCCAGTGGTAACCAACATAGGAGGGTAATCCTGGGCTTGTACATTATCGTAGGGCGAGTAAGATTTGATGTACTCGTAGTACTTTTTGTCATTCGGATTGCCCCACTCGTCGTATTCCCCCGTCGTCAGAGGTATGGATTCATCGAGCATGGTAGTGACGACATCCACGAAGGGTACAGCGGCGATGACGCCGCTCCACAGCTTCGGCTCCATATTGATGACTGCGCCCATCAGCAAGCCGCCGGCGCTGCCGCCCATAGCGTAGAGCTGATCGGGCTGGGCGTAGCCCTTTTCCACCAGGTACTTTCCACAATCGATGAAGTCGTAGAAGGTGTTCTTCTTTTTGAGCAATTTGCCGTCCTCGTACCACTGCCGTCCCATCTCCTCGCCGCCGCGGATGTGGGCGATGGCAAAGGCGAACCCGCGGTCGAGCAGGCTGAGGCGCACGGAGCTGAAGTAGGGGTCCATGCTGTTGCCGTAGGAGCCATAGCCGTAGAGCAGCAGCGGTTGGCTGCCGTCTTTTTTAAAGCCCTTGCGGTAAACGATGGACACAGGCACTTCCACGCCGTCCCTCGCTTTTGCCATGATGCGTTCGGACGCGTAGTCGTCCGGGTCGAAGTCGCCCAGTACTTCCTGTTGCTTCAGCTGGGTGAAGCCGCGGCTCTGCATATTGTAGTCGTAGACGGTATTTGGCGTTGTCAGAGAGGTGTACCCCAGGCGCAGCAAGTCCGTGTCGAATTCCAAGTTCGTAGCTGTATACGCCATGTAAGCATCCTCTCCGAAGTCGATGTAGTGCTCTTCGCCTTCCCAGGGGCGCACCCGGATTTGGGTGATGCCTGCCTTGCGTTCGGAAAGCACCAGGTAGTCCTTGAAGATGTCCATATCCTCCAGCAGCACGTCTTTGCGGTGGGGGATCACCTCTTTCCAGTTTTCCTTGGTGGTTTGCTGTTCATCGGCCACCATGAGGCGGAAGTTTTGAGCATCCCAGTTGGTGCGGATGTAGAACTTGTCCTGGTAGTGGGCGATGTCGTACTCCAGCCCGCGCTCCCGCGGCTGAATGACCCGGAATTCCCCGCCGGGCTCATCGGCGGGAAGAACCCGGAACTCCTGGCTGAGGGTGGCGAAGGAGCCGATGACGATGTATTTGTCGGATTTCGTTTTGTAAGCGAAGGAGATGTAGGTGCTGTCGTCTTCGGTAAATACCACTTCGTCTTCGCTAACGGGCTGCCCAAGGGTATGGCGCATGACTTTGTAGCTGCGCAGGGTAGTGGAGTCTTTGAGGACGTAAAATACGGTTTTATTGTCATTGGCCCAGACGGCCCCCCCGTTGGTGCCCGGTATTTCATCCTCAAGCATCTCTCCAGTCTTGAGGTTTTTGAACCGCAGGGTGTATATGCGGCGGCTCAAGGTATCTTCCCCGTAGGCCAGCAACTCGTTGTTGGGGCTCACGCTGCGGCCGCCCACCTGGTAGTAGCTGTAGGGCTTGGCCAGCTCATTGGCATCGAGCATGATTTCCTCTTCGGCTTCCAGATGGCCTTTTTTGCGGGCGTAGATCGGGTATTCCTTGCCTTCCTCAAAGCGGGTAAGGTAGAAGTAGCCGTTGTCCTTGTAGGGCACCGACTGATCGTCTGGTTTGATGCGGGCGATCATCTCTTCGTACAAGCTGTCCTGAAAGCCCTTGATATGGCTGAGCATGGCATCTTTGTAGGCGTTTTCCGCCCGCAGGTAGGCCAAAACTTCCTCATCTTCCCGCTGATTGAGCCAATAGTAGTTGTCAATCCGGGTATCCCCGTGGATGGTTAGTTCTTTGGCCTTCTTGGCGGCAGCCGGAGGGGTGAGGTCGGTTTTTTCAAACATTTTGCTGGTTGATTTTTCTGATTGGCTGTACAGCGCCCCGTAACAAGCAATGAGGAGCGCAAGCAGCAGAATACCTTTAAAAATGGACGTTTTTTTCATCTGTCTAAATTATACGATGCAAATAAAAGTTTAAATCTGAGGATGAAGATCGGTCCTATTTCCGAAAATTAGATGGTAAATTAGTGCTAATAAGCAAGGGCCTGGCTACATTTGCCGTGAAATGCGCCTACGTACATCATACCGTCAGATCCTCTCCATCTCAGCCCCCATCATGCTGGGCAGCGCTGCTCAGAACGTCATCGCACTGAGCGATAGTGTTTTTCTATACCATCTGAGCGAAGAGGATTTTGCTACCATCGGTTTTGTAGGGATGTTCTACCTAGTCATCGCTGCCATCGGCTATGGCTTTTCGCGGGGCGGGCAGATTATGATTGCCCGGCGTGCTGGCGAAGGCAATGCAGGGGAAATCGGGCGCACCTTCTATTCTATGGCCTACTTCGAGCTCGGCCTGGCGTTGCTGATGTTCCTGTTCATGCAGTACGGTACTTATTACTTCTTCGGCCTCTTCGTCAATTCGGAGGTGGTATTCGAAAAAAGCCTGGAGTACCTGGATACTCGTTCTTGGGGCGTATTTTTTTCCTACGTTGGGGTGGCGGTCATTGCGCTGTACACTGGCATTGCCCGCACCACTTTCATCATCGTAGACACCGTGATACTAGGCGCTGTCAATATTTTGCTCAATTACGGCTTGATCTTCGGTGCCTGGGGCTTGCCCGCTATGGGCATTGCCGGGGCTGGCCTGGCCAGCACCATTGCCGAGATTGTTGCCTTCCTGGTGTTCATGGTCTATATCCTGTTCGACCAGCAGGCCCGGGAGTACCGCTTGTTCAAGCTGCCCAATATCGATTTCAAGCTCATCAAGCAGCAGTACCGGCTGGCGCTGCCTATTGTAGCACAATCTTTTGTGGGGCTCGGCAGTTGGTTCGTTTTCTTCGGTATAGTCGAAAACCTAGGCGAGCGCGAGCTGGCCATCACCAATCTGGTACGCATGGTCTACCTAATTTTGTCCATCCCTACCTGGGGCTTCGCCAGCGGAGTCAATACCTTAGTCAGCAATTTCATTGGGCAGCAGAAGCGGCAGGCGGTCATTCCGATCATTTGGAAGACAGCCAAAATATGCTGGCTGACGACCATGGTAGTGACCCTGCCGGTGGTGTTGTTTCCGCACGAATTGCTTTACCCGCTGCTGGGCGGCTCGGACATGTCCCTGATCACTGATGCGCAGCCGGTTTTTTATGTGTTAGTCGCCATTTTGACTTGCTTTTCCATCGGCAGCGTATTTTTCAATGGGCTAGCGGGCACGGGAGCTACCTTCTTCGGCCTGATCATCCAAACGATTTGCGCCGCCGTCTACCTGGCTTATATCTACGGCATCGTCAATTTCACCCATCTCGGCTTGCCCTGGGCCTGGGCTTCCGAAATCCTCTACTGGATCGTCATGATGAGCATTGTGCTGTGGTACATGCGCTCCAAACGCTGGCATGGGCTGAAAGTGTAGGGTCAGAAATTTTCCCGCAGCTCAAAGGCCTGGCGCATGCGCCGGTACAGCCGCTGGGCTTCCCTGAAACTGAGCGTCTGTTGCCCATCGGAAAACGCCCGCTCGGGCTGCTCGTGCACCTCCATGATCACGCCATCCGCGCCGGCCATGACGGCAGCCAGAGCAATCTTGTCAACGTACCGCCGCAGCCCAATGCCGTGGGAAGGGTCAGCTATAACCGGCAGGTGCGTCTTCTCTTTGAGCAGAGCGATGGCGTTGACATCCATGGTGTTGCGGTAGGCTTTTTCGTAGCTTCGTATCCCTCGTTCGCAGAGCATGATGCGCTCGTTGCCATTAGAAAAAATGTACTCCGCCGCTTGCAGCAGCTCGTCTATGGTGCCGGAAATGCCCCGCTTGAGCAGCACCGGTTTGTCTACTTCACCCAAAGCATCTAAGAGGTTGAAATTCTGAGCGTTGCGGGCACCTACCTGAAATACGTCTACATAGTCGGCCATGGCTTCAATCTGCTCCACCATCATGACTTCGGTGATGATCTTAATACCCGCCTCGCGCGCTTTGCGATGCCACATTTTGAGGCCCTCAATGCCGAGCCCCCGGAAGGAGTAAGGCGAAGAGCGAGGCTTGTATACCCCGCCCCGCATGATGTGGATGCCTTCCCGCTGCAGGTGTGCTGCTGTCTTCTCTACTTGCTCTTCGGATTCGATGGAACATGGCCCGGCCATAATAGCGAAGCGCCCGCTGCCAATCTCCACGCCATCCCCTAGGTCAATGACGGTATCCCGCACCCGCCATTTTTTGGAAACCAGTTTGTAGGCATCGCTCACTTGATGAATGTCGCGTACTCCGGGCAGCGTCCCAATACTGCGGATATCGAACTCGGCTGTGCCCAGCCCTATGATGTAGTCTCCATATTGGGTCTGCACCCGGTTGGTTTTGTAGCGGATCGCCGCCAATTGCTGTTCCAGAGCGGCCAATTGCTCACCGCTGATTTGTGGTTCCAATTGAATGATCATGCTCAGAATTTAGATGGAAATGGGCTGTCGGATCTGGTTTACAAATTGGCGGGCCGTCTCCTCTATTGCCCCACCCGCAGCCAGCGCCCGGATGAAGGCGCTGCCGATGATGGCCCCCTGTGCGTAGCGGCAGGCAATGCTGTAGGATTCGTGATCGGAAATGCCGAAACCGATCAGCCGGGGCGCGTTCAGTTGCATCTGTTGTATGCGCTCGAAGTAAGCCAACTGCCGTTCCGAAATCCCGCGCTTCGCTCCGGTGATAGAGGCATCCGAAACCATGTACACAAACCCGTCGCTGAGGGCATCGATCTTGCGGATGCGCGACTCCTCTGTCTGGGGGGTAATCAAAAAGCTCATCCGCAGCCCCGCTTCCTGTATCTGCGGTTGGTAGAAGTTTTCGTATTCGTATACCGGCAAGTCGGGCAAGATCAGCCCATCCACGCCTGCTTCGGCGCACTGTTCAAAGAAGCGCTGCTCGCCGTACTGCATTACCGGATTGAAATACCCCATGAGGACGAGCGGGATGTCGGAATGTTGCCGCACTTTCCGTATCTGCTCAAACAGTTTGGGAATGTCCATGCCGTTGCGGATAGCCGCCTGCCCGCTCTCCTGAATGGTAGGGCCATCCGCGAGCGGGTCGGAGTAAGGCATACCTACTTCGATCAGATCAACTCCTGCCGCCTCCAGGGCTCGGATGATGCGCCCGGTGTCTTCCAGCTCCGGGTAGCCCGCAGTGAAGTACAGATTGAGGATGTTGGATTGTTTTTGGCTGAAAAGCCGGTCTAAGCGGTTCATAATTCCTCGCTTTGGTAGTCGTCAAAGTGCTGTATAAAGGTATCGAGATCCTTATCGCCCCGCCCGGACAGGCAGAGGAGAATGACATCCTGCCGCTCGTAGGCCATTTTGTCGAGCGCTGCCAGTGCGTGGGCGGTCTCCAGGGCGGGGATGATGCCTTCTTTGCGGGAAAGGAAGAAAGCTGCTCTCATAGCTTCTTCATCAGTGATGCTAATGGCTTCGGCGCGCTTGCTGTCGATTAGGTGCGCGTGCATGGGGCCAATGCCGGGATAATCCAGCCCCGCAGAAAGAGAGTAGGGTTCTACGATCTGCCCGTCCCGGGTCTGCATCAACAGGGTGCGGCTACCGTGTATAATGCCCCGGGTACCCAGTATGCTGGTTGCCGCTGATTCACCGGACTCCACGCCCTTGCCGGCAGCTTCCACTGCGATGAGGCGCACGTTTGCTTCGTTCAGATAGTGGTAGTAGGCACCGGCTGCATTGCTGCCTCCGCCTACGCAGGCGATGACGGCATCTGGATTGGGCTGGCCGGTTTGTTCTTCCAGCTGCCATCTCGTTTCTTCGCTGATGACGGACTGGAAGCGAGCCACCATATCGGGGTAGGGGTGGGGGCCAACTACGGAGCCGATGATGTAGTGGGTATCTACTGGATTGTTGATCCAGTCTCGTATGGCTTCGTTGGTGGCATCCTTCAGGGTGCGGCTGCCGCTTTGTGCCGGACGCACCTCCGCTCCCAGCATGCGCATGCGGGATACATTAGGGGCTTGCCGCTTGATGTCGACCGCGCCCATGTAAACAACGCAGGGCATGCCCATAAGGGCGCAGACGGTAGCCGTAGCCACGCCGTGCTGCCCAGCGCCAGTTTCGGCTATGATGCGCTGTTTGCCCAGCCGCTTGGCCAACAGGATTTGGCCGATGGTATTGTTGACCTTGTGAGCGCCGGTGTGGTTGAGGTCCTCCCGCTTGAGGTAAACGCTCGTCTGGTAATGCTCCGACAAGCGTTCAGCCAGGTAAAGCGGGGTAGGCCGCCCGACATAATCCTGCAGCAGCCGGCGGAATTCCTTCTGAAAGCTTGCTTCCTGAATAATGTCGGCGTACTGCTGCCGCAGCTCCTCAATGTTGGGGTACAGCATTTCCGGTATGTAGGCGCCGCCGAACTCGCCGTAGTACCCTCTCTCGTCAATCCCGATCATACTCGTTTATTTTCCTAAAGCCTTTATAAATGTCCGCAAAGCGGAGATGTCCTTCTGGCCGGGTGCCGTTTCAAATTTACTGTTCAGGTCGATGCCGTACAACTGCGGGTGCTGAAAACTGCGCACCGCTTCTACATCCTCCGGCCCGATGCCGCCGCTGAGCAGGAAAGGCGTGAACCCTTGGTAATACTGCAGCAGCTGCCAGTTGAACTGCTGGCCGGTGCCGCCGTAGTTCTTGCCCAGCGTGTCGAACAAAAAGTAAGCACAGTGGGCAGAAAATCGGTTTACCCGCTTGAAATCAAATCCCTCGCCTACGCGGAAGACTTTCATCAATTGGGCTTCGCGCATCGAGGTGGATCCCATCAGCCGGCGCAGCAGCTCGCAGTACTCCGGGCTTTCCTCGCCGTGCAGTTGCAGCAGGTCTAGCTCGAAGTCATGCACGGCGTTCAGCACTTCATCGATTTCGGCATTGACGAATACACCTACTCGCTGGAAGGCGGAGAACTGGTTTTTATGTTGCCGGAACCAGTCCGCCAGCTGCTGTTCCACTGCTCTCGGCGATTTTGGGTAGAATATCAGCCCTATCCACGCAATAGGTAACTCTGAGAGGGCGAGCAGGTTGTCGGGATCGTAGGGCCCGGCCAGCTAGTGGTGGAGGGTGTGCGGTATGGCGTCGACTGC
>CAYNIT010000017.1:15615-34336 GCA_964397205.1 uncultured Phaeodactylibacter sp.
GTTGTCGGGCTCGCGCATGCCGCACACTTTTATGATCATTTTTTGACGAAGTTTTGGCTTGGGCTAGAATTTTACGTTGCTCAGCCCGCTGAGTTCCTTGACGGCACGAACGGTTTCCTGGGCTTGGCGGCGGATGGTAGCGGAGGAAGCCTTGATCTGGTTTTTGACCTCCTTTTTGTCTGCTAACAAGGCAGCTTTCTTTTCGCGGAAGCCGTTGCTGAGCGCCACCAGGGTATCGGCTACGGCATCTTTCAGCTCCGCGTACTTCAGCTCGCCCTTTTTGTGGGCTTGGAGCAGTTGCCCGTGGGCTTCTTCATTTCCGCCGGCGCGCAGCAGTTCGAAAAGGTTTTGGACTCCCGGGCTCATGCTGCCTTCGGGCGTGTTTCCGGTATCCGTCACTGCGGAGCGGATTTGCTTGCGCAGGCGTTTCTCCTCTTCGAATACGTTGATGTAGTGCTTTTGCCCCGCACTTTTGCTCATCTTGCGGGTGGGGTCAGCGGTGGATCGCACTTTGGGCACTTCCGTAAACAAGGGCTCGGGCAGCACGAAAAATTCTTTGCCGACCTGATTGTTGAAGCGCTGCGCGATGTTGCGCGTCAGCTCCAGGTGCTGTTCCTGATCTTTACCAACCGGCACATAGTCTGCCCGGTAGATGAGGATGTCGGCCGCTTGCAGCACCGGATAGTCCAGCAGGCCGGCGGAAATAAAGGCATCTTCGCTCTGTTCTCTGGCCTGCGCACTTTTGTCTTTGAACTGCGTCATGCGGGTCAATTGCCCGTAAGAAGTGAAACAATTAAATATCCAGCACAGTTCTGTGTGCTCCGGCACCAGCGATTGAATGAACAAAGACTCGGGCTTGATGCCCAGAGCGATCAAGTTGAAAATCAGCTCCCAGGTGTTTTCCCGCAGTTTTTTTGGGTTGTACGGCATGGTCATAGCGTGGTAGTCCACCACGCCGTAGATGCAGTCGTAGTCTTCCTGCAGCTTGGCCCAGTTCTTGACCGCGCCAAAGTAGTTGCCGTAGTGGATATGGCCGGTGGGCTGTATAGCGGAAAGCACCTGTTTTCGTTGCTCCATGTTCGTCAGTTGTGCGCTTTGTCAGCAAGCGGTTCTGTTTTTAGATTAGCTGCGCGAATATAGGCATAGGGCAGCTAAACTTCCAAACCAAGCTGAAGCCGGGTTGCCGCAATTCGGTACTGCCGGAGCCAGGCCTGCGAGATGGGCTGGCCGACCCGGTTTTCCCAACTGCCACAACCCGATGCAGGCACCGAGTATTCAGCTTGCTGAAAAACATTTTTAGATTTCTCTAAAACTATTAGCTTTGAGTTTTGTACCAAGCATTAGCAAGCTTGTTCCATCTGCCGTTGCAGGCAGTAGGGCGGGCAAAAAACAGCAAAGCAGCGTATATGAAGGTAAAGGCAGTCATTTTAGGCAGTGTTCTGTTGGCAGGGCTTTTGCTGGGCTGTAAACCAGAAAGCGGCAGCAGCGCTGGCCAAGGCGAAGGGCCGTTCAAGGTAGTATGCACCACCGGCATGATTGGCGATGCTCTGCAGCGCATTTGCGGAGCGCAGGCAGAAGTCGTGGCCCTGATGGGCCCCGGCGTGGACCCTCATTTATACAAAGCCACGCAGGGCGACCTCCAAGCCCTGACTAGCGCTGATGCGGTGTTCTTCAATGGGCTGCACTTAGAAGGCAAAATGGTGGAGGTGCTGGAGAAAGTCGGCAGAAGAAAACCGGTGGTAGCCCTGGCCGACAGCCTCGATGCCTCCAAGCTCATCAATTCCACGGATTACGCGAGCGCTTACGACCCGCATGTGTGGTTTGACGTGCAGCTGTGGTCAGAGGTTGTGGGCATAGCCGGGCGCAATATGGCGCGCTTGGATCCGCAGCATGCGGCGGCCTACCGGGAAAATATGGAGGCCTTTCAGCAAGAACTCCGCAGGCTGCACGAAGAGGTAAAACAACAAATTGGCAGCATCCCCAAGCCCCGCCGCGTACTGGTCACTGCCCACGACGCTTTCGAGTACTTCGGCCGCGCCTACGGCATCGAGGTCCGTGGCCTGCAGGGCATTTCTACAGTATCCGAATACGGCCTGCGGGATGTCAGCGAATTGGTGGAATTCATTACCGAGCGGGGCATTAAGGCTGTATTTGTAGAAAGCTCGGTGCCCTCTAAGTCGCTGGAGGCTGTAGTTGAGGGCTGCGCGCAGCGGGGGCACGAAGCCAGTATCGGCGGTACCTTGTATTCCGATGCAATGGGAGCGGCAGGTACAGAAGCCGGCAGCTATCCGGGCATGGTACGCTCCAATGTAGCGACCATCGTCGGCGCCCTGCGGTAGAACGCGTAGCGCGTGAAAGCAGCGGAGGCCCGTCTGCTCAAAATGAGAAGCATACTGAAATGAAACCGTCTGTAGAAGTACACAACCTCACTGTCGCCTACGACCGGCGGCCTGTCCTCTGGGACATTGACTTTAAGGCGCCCGCCGGGCAGCTGATCGGCGTTCTGGGCCCGAACGGCTCCGGCAAAACCACTTTGCTGAAGAGCATCATGGGGCTCATTAAGCCGAGCAGCGGCTACGCAAAATTATTTGACCAGAAGCTGGAGGATGTCCGCCATCGCGTCAGCTATGTGCCGCAGCGGGAAAGCGTGGATTGGGATTTCCCCATCAGCGTGCGCGAGGTGGTGCTGATGGGGCGCTACCGGCCGGGCAAATTGCTCCGGCGGCTGCAGAAAGAAGACTACCGCCTGGCCGATGAGGCGCTGGAGCGGGTAGGAATGACGGCTTTCGCCAAACGGCAAATCGCGCAGCTGTCAGGCGGGCAGCAGCAGCGGGTGTTTGTGGCTCGCTCGCTGGCGCAGCAGGCGGACCTTTACCTGATGGACGAGCCCTTCGCCGGCGTGGATGCCGCCTCAGAGGAAGCCATCCTGACGCTGCTGGCAGAGATGAAGCAGGCTGGCAAAACCGTTTTTATCGTCCACCACGACTTGCAGACAGCGCAGCAGTTTTTCGACTGGCTGGTGCTGCTCAACACCCGCCTGATCGCCGCTGGCCCAACGGAGGAGGTATTCACCGAAGAGCGGCTGCGGGCAGCCTACGGCGGGCAGTTGACCATACTATCTAGGGTGGCCGAAATGATCAAGCAGCGGGAGTTCCCGATCCGTGAGCACGAATTCAAAGACAAACCCTGATGGACTTTTTTACCTTTTCTGACCCTAATGTGCGGATGGTGACGCTGGGCGCTATGTTGCTAGGCATCAGTGCAGCTACCGTAGGTTGCTTCACCTTTTTGCGGAAGCGGGCGCTGGTCGGGGACGCTATTGCCCACGCTGTCCTGCCAGGGGTCTGCCTATCCTTCATCATCAGCGGGGAGAAAAACCCGTTTGGGCTGTTATTGGGGGCAGTGATTGCCGGTTGGGCTGCTTTGCTCGTCATGGACTTCATGGTCAACCAAAGCAAACTCAAGACAGATACGGCCATCGGAGCGGTGCTCAGTGTATTCTTCGGCCTGGGCATTTTGTTGCTGACTGCTATCCAGCATTCCGGCAGCGCCAATCAAGCTGGGCTAGACACCTTCCTGTTTGGCAAGGCAGCTTCTATGACCCAGCGGGATGTATGGGTATTCGGTGGAGTAGCTGCCCTGCTGCTGCTGGTCATCGCTGCTTTTTTCAAATCCTTCAAACTGGTAGCCTTTGACCCCGACTTTGCCCGTTCGCTTGGGCTGCCGGTTCGCACTTTGGAGTTCATCCTGGCTACCATTACCGTCCTTTCCGTAGCCACAGGCATTCAGGCGGTGGGGGTGGTGCTGATGGCGGCATTGCTCATCACTCCCGCGGCGGCTGCCCGGTTCTGGACGGACAGCATGATCCGGATGATACTGCTCGCTGCCCTTTTTGGCCTGCTGTCGGGATTCTTCGGTGCCTGGGTCTCCTACACAGCCCCCGCCATGCCCACGGGCCCGTGGATCGTCGTGTTGCTTTCGGGCATCGCGCTGTTCTCGGTGGTGGCTGCCCCGCAGCGTGGCATCTGGGCGCGCATCCGGCTGCAGCGCCGCAATGCCCGGAAGATCCGGCAGGAAAACATCCTAAAAACCTTCTACAGCCTGCAGGAGCACTTGGCCCGGCATAAGGAAACATTGCCGGACCGAGCCTACAGCCTGGACGAATTACTGGCCGAACGGCCCTTCGGGCGGGCCAACTTGAAAAAGGGCCTGCGTCTGCTGGAAAAGCAAGGCCTGGCTCAAAAGGAAGCAGCAGGGTATCGCCTGACCCCATCCGGTTGGGAGGAAAGCCGGCGGATAGTGCGCCTGCACCGATTGTGGGAGCTTTATCTGACTGAGCGCATGAACATCAAAGCAGATCATGTGCACAATCCGGCCGAAGCCATAGAGCACTTGCTCACGCCTGAGGTAGAAAAAGCCTTGCTGCAGGAACTGGGGCACCCCATTATGGACCCCCACGAGTCTGTCATCCCTTATGGAAAAGCGTGATGGGAGGCTCCTATCAGCTGATTGTAAACCGACAATACCCATTCGATGGAAGCATTCTGGATCATACTCACCGGCGCTTTTGTTGCCCTCAGCTGCGGGCTGCTGGGCGCTTTTCTCATTCTCCGCCGAATGGCGATGGTGGGCGATGCCATTTCTCACGCTGTGCTGCCGGGCATCGTCCTTGCCTTTTTATGGTCAGAATCCCGGGCGGCAGTGCCGATGTTGCTCGGCGCGGCAGCGGTGGGCGTATTGACGACCTTGCTCATCGAGTTGTTGTACCAGAAAGCCCGCCTGCAAGTGGATGCGTCCATTGGCATTACCTTCACCTGGCTGTTTGCGGTTGGCGTGATTCTCATCTCCCTTTACGCTGGGCAAGTGGACCTGGATCAGGACTGTGTGCTGTACGGCGAAATTGCTTATGTGCCGCTCGACCTTTGGATGACCGATAGCGGTTATAGCCTGGGCCCTGTGCCGGCCTGGATGACGGGCGGGACGGCTCTGCTGGTCACTGCCCTGGTCATCATCGGCTATAAGGGGCTGAAGCTCACCTCCTTCAATGCGGAGTACGCCGCTGCTATTGGGGTTTCTACCGCCTTCTGGCACTACCTGCTGATGAGCGCGGTTTCCATCACCACGGTCGTTTCCTTTGAATCGGTCGGCGCCATACTGGTGGTAGCCTTTCTCATCGTGCCGCCCGCTACTGCCTACTTGCTTACGGACCGTTTGCCGGCCATGCTGGGGCTGACCGCTTTGTTCGGCCTCTTATCCTCGATTGGCGGCTACTACCTGGCGGCCTGGTTGGATGGCTCGATCGCCGGTGCGATGGCAGTGGTGGCGGGGTTGTTCTTTGGCTTGGCCCTGCTCTTCTCACCTTCTCAGGGCTACTTCACCCGGCGCTGGCGCGGGCTGGCGGTGCGGAAGGAGGCTGCTCCACAGTAAAACGGATTTCCTTCAGAACCTGCTTCGTTGAAATGGCATGCTTTAACAGGATTTTCCTTTACTCATCCGGAATTTTCTTCTTAATAAAAAATCAATCTAAAAAGCAGAATACCAAATACAGCAACAACACAAAAATCGACCAGCCCGCCACCAGGTAGTTCCAGCACCAGAAAAAGGCTGAGGCCCGGGGGCTGCCCACAAAACCCTCCGCCTGGCTGGAGAAGCTGAACTGCCAGTTGCCCGCCAGGCCGTAGGCTACCAAGCCCCACAGCAGCGCGAGCACCAGCGCGATGAGCAGGCCAAAGCGGAAAATATTGATACGGGGGTCTTGCGCAACGGGCCCGGTGAAGAAGCCGAGATAGATGCTCAGGGGCAGAAGCAGCATGCCCAGCCAGGTCAGGAAATTACCGGCGGGGAACCGGCCTGCCTTGTCGAGCGGAGCCGTAAGCACCGGCGAGCCAGTAGCCAGCAGAAAGAGAATGAAAACCAGCAGCAGCAGGCTGCCGATGAGCATTGCCATTCGCCATTTCATATCAATTCACTTTAATAGGGGGGTGTTTTTGTAAAAACTGAACGATTTCTTCGGGCTCGTCGGTCAAACAAAGCAAATCAGCGTAATCCTGCCCCCAGGACAGTTGCTTGAGCAGGGGGAAAATCAAGGTCTCGATCTCGTAGCGCTGCCGGCCCAAGAACACCATAGGGCTATAGTAATTGAAGGTACCGTAGTGGTTCTGGGTGGCGTCCATGAAGATTTCTTGGGTGGTACCGGCGCTGCCCGGCGCGCAGATGATGCCGTAGAGGCTGATGGCCAGCAGGGTGTCTTCCCGAATGCTGTTGGAAAAGTACTTGGCGATGTGGGAAGCAAACAGATTGCTCGGCTCATGGCCGTAGAACCAGGTGGGGATGGCAAGGTTCTGTTCGCCATTCGGAAAAGCCCGCAGCACCCGGAGCGCAGCTTCGTGGTAGCCCTTGTCAGTATAATGAGGGGCGGAGCGCAGGTACTTCAGCGCGCGCTGCAGGTCGGCCTCCCGCCGCCCTGCCAGGTAAGCGCCCAGATTGGCAGCCTCCATGATGCCCGGCCCGCCGCCCGAAACAATGAAGTAACCCGCCTGGCTCAGCAGCATCGCGGTGCGGGCCGTTTTTTCGTAGAAGGGGTCGTCCCGGCCGGTGCTGTGGCCGCCCATGATGCCCACGCAGCGCAGCTGGGTCATGCCCTGTTCATCGAATTGCAGCAGCTGCCGCAAGCCTTCGTCGATGGAGTGGTCATGGATGCGCTGCCAGAGCGCCTCGTTGATGTCGGGATTGAATTTATTGGCTGAAAAGTGCTGGTAGATGCGCCAGTCGGCGGTGCCCTCGCCGCCATCCCCATTGGCCAGTTCGCGCCAGTCGTACAAGCGGGTGCGGAATGGGTCATAGGGCAGCGGCCGGGTAGGCGGAGGGTAAATCTGCGCGCCTAGGCGGCGCAGTTGCAGCTCGTCTTCCAGGCTCAGGCTACAGCCAAGGAAAGCGGTATTGTCCATTTCAAAGGCTTCCCAATCGAACTTGGTGCCGGTGAAATCGATGGCTTGTAGGGTGCAGTTGCGCAGAGAGCGGCGGCTGGTGAGCTGCCCGGCTTCCGTCAGCAGCGTCTCTGCAGGTTGTTCAAATTTCATCTCGCAGTCGTTGTAGAGTCTGATGAATGCGGTGGATTTGCTGTATCAAGGACTGTTTGCCGTCGTTGTGCAGCACAAAATCGGCGCGCCGTACTTTTTCTTCCTGCGGCATTTGCCGGTCCATCCGGGCGCGCACAGCCGCTTCGTCTACCCCGTCGCGCTGCATGACGCGCTGCAGCCGCAGCTGCTCCGGCGCGCTCACCACAATGACCTTGTCCAGGGCTTTGTCCGAGCCGCTTTCGTACAGCAGGGCAGCTTCTTTGAGCGTGTAGGGCACCTTTTGTTGTTGCTTGTGCCAGGCCAGGCTGTCGCGGGCTACCGCTGGGTGGACGGCTGCGTTGAGCTGCTGCAGGAGTGCCTGATCGTTGAAGGCCTGCTTTGCAATGTGCTGCCGGTTGAGCTGTCCGTCTGCCTGGTACGCTTCCGGCCCGAATATCCGGATGATTTCGCTGCGCAGCTCCTGCTCTTCTGCCATCAATTGTTTGGCGCGCTCGTCAGCGTAGTAGACTGGGATGCCGAGTTGCTCGAAGATGCGACAGGCGGTGGTTTTGCCGCTGCCGATGCCCCCGGTGATGCCGATTTTCAGTGCTCTGTCTTCCATGGGCTGGCAAGATACAAAGGGATTTGGAAAATGCGGTTTTGGCATCGGTTAAAGCAGCGGGCAGCTGTGCCGGCCGGATTTCCCTTGGATTCAAACAGCAAGCTGTCTTGCAAAGCCAAATGGATGGATTATATTTGCTGGTCACGCCCTCAGGGAGCGGCTATTGTCCAATAAAAATACCACCGTTTTGGCGAAAGGGACCCAGAAAAAAGGCAGCAAAAAGGTTACGCCGCTCATGCAGCAGTATTTCAAGGTGAAGTCGAAACACCCGGATGCCATTCTGCTGTTTCGTGTGGGCGATTTTTATGAGACCTTTGGGGAGGATGCTGTCATCGCCGCGCAGGTGCTGGGCATTGTACAAACCAAGCGCAACAACGGCGGCAGCGATATCGAACTGGCGGGCTTCCCTCACCATTCGATGGACCTCTACCTGCCCCGCCTGGTGCGCGCTGGCTACCGGGTCGCTATCTGCGAGCAGTTGGAAAAACCGACCCCTCAGAAAAAGGTGGTGCGCCGGGGCGTAACCGAGGTGGTCACCCCAGGCGTAGCAGTGGACGACAAGCTGCTGGATCACAAATCGAACAACTACTTGGCTTCGCTTTTCTTTGGCAAAAAAGGAAAAGTAGGAGCGGCTTTTCTGGACATTTCCACCGGCGAATTCCTGGCCTGCGAGGGCAGCCTGGCCTATGCGGACAAGCTCATTCAGAGCTTTGCGCCATCCGAGGTATTGTTTCCAAAAGACCGGCAGAAGGACTTTCTCAAGCAATTTGGCGACAAGCTCTACACTTACATGCTGGACGAGTGGGTGTATACCCTGGACTACACCCGGGAAAAACTGTTGGAGCACTTTGAGGTGCAAAACCTTAAGGGGTTCGGCCTGGAGGAAATGGAGCTGGCACAGATAGCGGCCGGCGCTACGCTGCACTACCTGTCCACTACCGAGAACAAAAACCTGCAGCACATCAGCGGGCTGAGCCGGATTGAACCCGAGCGCTACGTCTGGCTCGACCGCTTCACGGTGCGTAATCTGGAGCTGGTCTACAGCAATCACGAAACCGGCGTGCCGCTACTCGGGGTACTGGACCATACGGTTTCTCCCATGGGGGCCCGCCTGCTTAAGAAGTGGTGTGTGTTGCCCCTGACTTCAAAAGCGGCTATTGACCATCGGCTGGAGGCAGTGGATTATCTTTACGAGCAGCAGGAACTCAATCGGGAGGTTGGGGAATACCTGCAGCAGATGGGTGATCTCGAGCGCCTGATCTCAAAAGTGCCCCTTGGCAAGATCAACCCGCGGGAAGTACGGCAGGTGCAGAAGGCGCTGGAACTGATCAAGCCCATACAGGAGCTGCTGCAAGCCAGCGACAACCAACAGCTGGCCCAACTCGGCGAAGGGCTGAACCCCTGCGAGCTGCTGCGCGACGAAATCAAAAAGCAAATCGTGGAGGACCCGCCGGTCAACTTGGCTAAAGGCGGCGTAATGGCGGATGGTTTCCATGAGGAACTGGACGAGCTGCGCAGCATCGTCAACAACAGCAAAGAGCTGCTGCTGGAAATACAGCAGACGGAGAGTGAGCGCACTGGCATCAGCAGCCTGAAGATTGGCTTCAATAACGTTTTCGGCTACTACCTGGAGGTCACCAATAAGTACAAAAACCAGGTGCCCGCCGAGTGGACGCGCAAACAAACGCTGACCAATGCCGAGCGCTACATCACCGATGAACTGAAAAAGCTGGAGTCGAAAATCCTCGGTGCCGAAGAAAAAATCTTGCTGCTAGAGGAACAACTATTTGAGCAGCTTGTCGCCACACTAGCAGATTACATTCAGCCGATTCAGCACAACGCCAACCGGCTGGCGCAGCTCGACTGCCTGCTCGGATTCGCCAGGGTGGCTAAAAAGCAGCGCTACTGCCGGCCACAGATCAACGAAGGGACTGCTCTTGACATCAAGCAGGGGCGCCACCCGGTCATCGAGCAACAGCTGCCGATGGATACGCCCTACGTGCCCAATGATGTGCACTTGGATACAGAAGAACAGCAGGTGTTGATGATCACCGGGCCCAATATGGCAGGTAAGTCAGCCCTGCTGCGGCAAACCGCCCTCATCTGCCTTATGGCGCAGATGGGTTGCTTTGTGCCCGCAGCAGCCGCGGATATTGGTCTGATCGACAAAATCTTTACTCGAGTGGGCGCTTCCGATAACATTTCCTCTGGGGAATCGACCTTTATGGTGGAAATGAACGAGACGGCATCGATTATGAACAACATCTCGGACCGCAGCCTTATCCTGCTCGACGAGATCGGGCGGGGCACGAGTACCTACGACGGCATTTCCATCGCCTGGTCTATCGCTGAGTACCTGCACAACAACGGCAGCGCCCGGCCGAAGACGCTGTTTGCCACCCACTACCACGAGCTGAACGAGCTGGCGAATAAGTTTGAGCGCATCAAGAACTTTCACATCTCCACTCGGGAGCACGGCAATAAGGTGATCTTTTTGCGCAAGCTTGTTCCCGGCGGCAGCGAGCACAGTTTCGGTATACACGTGGCCAAAATGGCTGGCATGCCGCGCGGCATCGTGGAGCGAGCAGCGCGTATTCTTACCCAGCTGGAGCAGCAGCGCATCAATCAGGAGGAGCAGAGCGAAGTGCAGGCCGACAAGCCTGATACCGGCAACATTTCTACCGAAACCTTGCAGCTCAGCATCTTCGAGACCGTGGACCCCACGGCTGGGAAAATCAAGGAAGCGCTGGCTGATTTGAACATCAACAGCATGACGCCCATCGAGTGTATGATGAAGCTGAACGAACTGAAAGGGCTGCTGGAGGAGGATTAATGAACAAGCACTTAGCTGCCGACAAAAAAAGCCCGGCTGGGTATGCTGCCGGGCGGATGGTTTGGAATCATTGACTTGGGATGGCGGCGTTTTCGACAGCGCCGCTGTCGTGAAAGGATTGTACTTATTTGCTTGTGCCTTTGCCATTTGGACAGCGGTGGCGGAGCGGGGTCACATTTTTTGATAATTTTTTTCACAACAAATTGAATACATGCCCAAAATTGCAATCCTGGGATACGGTAAGATGGGAAAAGCCATTGAGCAACTCGCTCTGGATGCGGGGGATGAGATCGTCCTGCGCATCGATGCCTCCAATACCGGAGAACTCCGGGCGGACAACCTGAAAAAGGCAACGGTAGCGATTGACTTCAGCCGCCCGGAAGCAGGGTTTGAGAATATCATGGCTTGTATCGAAGCGGGCATTCCTGTGGTAAGCGGCACTACCGGTTGGCTCGATCGCTATGCAGAGGTGGAGCGAGCCTGTCGGGAAAAGGAAGGCGCGTTCTTCTACGCTTCTAATTTCAGCATAGGCGTCAACCTTTTTTTTGCCCTGAATCAGCAACTGGCAGAATTGATGGAAGACTGGTCGCAGTACCGCCCTGAAATGACGGAAATCCACCATACGCAGAAGCTCGATGCGCCGAGCGGTACGGCCATCACTTTGGCGGAGGCTCTTGTGGAGCGGCTGAGCCGGGCGCGCGAATGGAGGAATGAGCCTACCGAAGCGGAGGGTGTGCTGCCGATCGTCTCCGAGCGGGAGGGGGATGTGAAAGGCACCCACGAAATCCGCTACCGCTCTGATGTGGATACCATCATGATCCGCCACGAAGCGCGTAGCCGGGAAGGCTTTGCCCGTGGTGCCCTGCAGGCTGCGCACTGGCTCATCGGCAAAACCGGGGTGTTTGGCATGAAGGATATGCTGGGGTTGTGAGCCGTTGGTTGGCAATGCTTTACCTGTTATCCTTTTTAATATTGCAGCGCGTCAAAACTTGGCAAGACTTCGGAGCGGCGCATACCGAAAAGCATTGAAGAGATATGAAGAAGAAAAACCTCATCCGCCTCATCGTCGGCGCTCTCGTATTGTTTATCCTGTACGTTGGCGGGATACTGTTGTACGGTACCCTGAACGATTGGCAGCCGGAAGGGCGGGTGGCTATTGCAAACGACGGGGCTGCGGCACCGGAAGTGATTTCCGACAGCGTCCTCTCTTTCATCACTTGGAATCTGGGTTTCGGGGGCCTGGGAGAGGAGTCGGAGTTTTTCTTCGACCGCGGCAATATGTACTTTTCGATGGGGCGCATGGTGCGGGCGCCGGAGAAAGCGGTGCGCAAGAACAACGCAGGAATCTTCTTCAATACTCGAACCCTGAAATCTGATTTCTACCTCTACCAGGAAGTGGATGTGCGTTCCAAGCGGTCTTACTACGCCAATCAATACGACAGCATCCGCGCCCGGCTGCCTGGCTACGCGGCTTACTTCGCGCCTAACTACCGTTCGCCGCTTGTGCCCATACCGGTTTTTGAGCCCTGGCACTTTTACGGAGCTGTGGAAAGCGGGCTGGCGACCTACAGCAAGTACCAGCCCTACGAATCCGAGCGCATACAACTGCCGGGGGAATTTGCCTGGCCGGTGCGCCTGTTTCAGCTCGACCGCTGTGTAGCGTTGCACCGTTTCCGCGTAGACAACGGCAAAGAGTTGGTGGTAATGAATGTGCACAATTCCGCCTACGATGCAGATGGCTCGCTTAAGCAAGAGCAGATGCAGTTTTTGCGGGAGCTTTGCCTGGAAGAATACGGCAAGGGGCACTATGTAGTGGTGGGGGGCGATTGGAATCAGGTGCCGCCCTATTTCCGCTTCGATGGCTTTATGCCTGGCAATACGCAGGGCTACACACAAACCAATATTGCGCCCGATTTTCTGCCCTCCGACTGGCAGTGGGGGTACGACCCTCGGGTGCCGAGCAACCGAAAGACCAAAACGCCTTACCGCCCCGGCGAGACTTTCATCACTTTGATCGACTTTTTTCTCGTCAGCCCGAATGTGCGGCTGCGCAAGGTCAAGACAATTGACCGGCAATTCCAATTTTCTGATCATCAACCAGTGTATGTGCAGGTAGAATTGATGTGAATGTCTATTTTTAGGGCTTACTTTCAATACCACTCCTATGTCCGTAGATACTGCCGACCAACTAGCCTGCCTGAAAGCCGCTGGCTACGCTGTGGCCAAAACATTAGGGCTGATGCGTTCCTACGCCCGGCCGGGCATGTCTACGCTTGAGCTGGATGAGTACGGGCGGGGTATACTGGAGTCCTTCGGTGCCCGTTCGGCGCCGCAGCACGACTATGGTTTTCCGGGCTGTACTTGCATCAGCCTCAACCATGAGGTCTGCCATGGTATCCCCTCAGCGGATAAGGTATTGCGGGAGGGCGATCTGGTCAATATTGATGTGTCGGCTATGTTGAACGGCTACTACAGCGATAATGGCGGGTCGTTTGTTCTGGGAACCGACTGGCGGGAGCTGAGTGGTTTGGTGCAGGCGTCGGAAAAGATTTTAGCCTTGGCAATCGGGCAGGTAAGGGACCGGATGCGGATTGCTGAATTGGGCGGCTTTATCGCACAGGAAGCTAATTCTAGGGGCTTTCGGGTGATCCGCAACCTCTGCGGCCACGGCATTGGCCGGCGGCTGCACGAGGATCCGCAGGAGATTCCCTGCTTTCGGGACCGTTACAACCGCGAGCGCCTGCGCAAGGGCAGCGTCATCGCTTTAGAGACTTTCATTTCTACTCGCGCCAATATGGCTGAAACCACCGAGGATGGATGGACGATGATCGCGGAGGGCGGTGGCTTCGTAGCTCAGCACGAACACACCCTAGTGGTAACCGATGAAGTGCCTATCGTGCTCACCGCTGCCAATGGAATTGCTTATCGCTAATGAGGATAGTGCTGTTGCCCCTGCGGCATTTCCGGGACGGGTGAAGCTAAAATAAGCCCGTCGACAAGTAGCGGTCTCCCCGGTCGCAAATGATACAAACAATCAGCCCTTCTTCCAGCTCTTCGGCCAGCCGGGCGGATGCGGTAACTGCCCCGCCGCTGCTCATGCCGGAGAATATGGCTTCCTCCTTTGCCAGGCGGCGCATCATGGTTGTCGCCTCCTCCTGTGAGACATCAATGATGCGGTCCACGCGCTCCGGCTCGTAGATTTTGGGCAGGAATTCCGGTGACCAGCGGCGGATGCCGGGGATGCGGGAGCCGTCGGTGGGCTGCACGCCTACGATCTGTACGCTTGGGTTTTCTTCCTTCAGGAATCGCGAGGTGCCCATGATGGTGCCGGTGGTGCCCATGGAGGAGACAAAGTGGGTGACCTGCTCCCTGGTGTCACGCCAGATTTCCGGCCCGGTGGTGCGGTAGTGCATGCCCCAGTTGTCGGGATTGGCGAATTGGTTAAGCATGAAGTAGCCGCCCTCCTCGATCATTTGCTCGGCCAGCTCGCGGGAGTACTCGATCCCCCCTTTGTAGCCGGGGGTGAGGATAACTTCCGCGCCGTAGGCTCGCATGGCTTGCGCCCTTTCCGCTGTAGCCGTATCCGGCATCAGCAAGGTGATGCCGATGCCAAAGGAGCGGGCGATCATGGCCAGGGCGATGCCGGTATTGCCGCTTGTGGCTTCCACCAGCCGCATGCCGGGTTGGATATCGCCGCGGTCTACCGCGCCTTTGATCATACCGTAGGCTGCCCGGTCTTTGACGCTGCCCCCGGGGTTCTGCCCTTCGAGTTTGCCGAAAACACGCACGCCCGGCTTCTGAATGATGTTGGTGATTTCTACCAGCGGCGTATTGCCGATGAGGTCAGTTACGTTGCTCATGTTTAAGGGTGTTGGACTTCCTGCTTTCGTTCCATGTTCTTGTAGTATATCCGTGCGCGTGGAGGGACGCTTTGGGTCACCCACACATTACCGCCGATGATGCTGCCTTCGCCGATGACCGTATCTCCGCCCAGAATGGTTGCTCCGGAGTAGATGACTACATGGTCTTCGATGGTCGGATGCCGTTTCATTTTGGCTAGTTCTTTGCGCACACTCAGGGCGCCAAGCGTAACGCCCTGGTAGATTTTAACGTCTTTGCCGATGTCCACGGTTTCGCCAATGACCACCCCGGTACCGTGGTCGATGCAGAATCGCTCGCCGATGTTGGCTGCCGGATGAATGTCGATGCCAGTCAAGCTGTGCACGTGTTCGGTCAGCACCCTCGGAATAAGGGGGATGCCCAAGTCGTAGAAGGCATGTGCCATACGGTATACTGCAATCGCCCGGAAGCCCGGATAAGTACGGATGACCTCCGTGCGGCTTACCGCAGCTGGGTCCCCTGCGAGGATAGCGTCGGCATCCATTTCCAGCAAATCGTAGATGCCCGGGACTTGCTCCAGGTAGGCTTCCTCCATATCCTGAGCGGGTGCGGGCAGGTCTTCCTCAATCGTCTGTAGAATGCTGAAGAGCTTGAGCTTCAGCTGCTGGTAGTGCTGCGACAATTCCCGTTCGCTGCGGTAGCGGCGCTCGGCCAGTTCCGGGAACATGATGGTCAACAAGCCTTCCAGCCAGCTACAGACTTCGGCGGGAGAGGGGATTTTTTGTCCGCGCGCCTGATGCGCCGCGTACAATCGAGCCAGAAATTGCTGTTCTTCCATGATGCAGGTTCTTGTATATGTATGAAGAGTTGAGATGGGGAAAAGTTGAGAAGTAATTGGGTTGTGGCAGCTGGGGAGATGCGCGGTTGTTTCGGGGAGAGTTGAGGAGTTTGCGACTTCGCTCGTTGAGCTTCGTCGCACGGGGTAGGAGTTGAGGAGTTTAGGGGTAGTGAGTGGGGGCGATTAAACGGTGTTTCTGAAATGGTAGTGTGAATAACATATTGATAATCAAAGTTTTTTGGTCTAGGTGTCTCTGTGGGGCTGCTCATAAAATGGGGAGCTATACTGAAACGCTGCCGAATTTAAGCCGCGGATAATCAAGCTTTGCGTAATTTCTGCCTACCAGCAGGTAGGTGCGCCTCCGTCTGCGACACACATTGCTAAACGCTCCCGTCTCTGTGGGCGACACACATTTTTTGATAGGCTCTTTTGAACAATGGCTATTAGCTGGAGATAAATATTGGTACTTTGGAGCAAATTACTTAGACAGAAATGATAAAAACGGAAGGCTTGACCCGCCGCTTCGGCGATTTCACGGCAGTTGACCGAGTCTCCTTTGAATTGTCGGAGGGAGAAACGATGGTCCTGATTGGCCCCAGCGGCTGTGGCAAGACGACTACGCTGAAGATGATCAACCGGCTCATCAAGCCTAGTGCGGGGCGGGTATTTGTAAAAGGGGTAGACGTTACGCAGCAGCCGGTGGTAGAGCTGCGCCGTCAGATGGGGTATGTGATTCAGGAC
The DNA here is from genome assembly GCA_964397205.1 of uncultured Phaeodactylibacter sp. Lineage (GTDB taxonomy): Bacteria > Bacteroidota > Bacteroidia > Chitinophagales > Saprospiraceae > Phaeodactylibacter. The sequence goes on from CAYNIT010000017.1 coordinate 31,548, forward strand.
ATGGGCTTGTTTCCGCACTACAGCGTAGCGGAGAATATTGCGGTGGTCCCCAGATTGCTCAAGTGGGAGGAGAAGAAGGTGAAGCAAAGAGTAGAAGGCTTACTGCAGCAGCTCGGTTTGCCGTCGGGGGCTTTCGCCCGAAAGTATCCGGCGGAACTCAGCGGAGGGCAGCAGCAGCGGGTGGGCATTGCCCGGGCGCTGGCTGCCGAGCCGCCCATTGTGCTGATGGACGAGCCTTTCGGAGCGCTTGACCCTCTTACCCGCACTCAAATCCGCCAGGATTTTATGGAGTTGGAAGAACTGCGCTCCAAAACCATTGTGATGGTGACCCACGATATCGAGGAGGCCTTTGAGATGGGAACCCAGGTTTGTCTGCTCGACGAGGGCAAGGTGCAGCAGATCGGGCAGCCAGAGGACCTGTTGTTTGAGCCGGCCAATGCCTTTGTACGGGCTTTTGTAGCGGAGAAAGCAGCCCAGCTCGAACTGCGCGCCACCCGGCTGCGGGACGTGTTTTCCCGCCTGTCTAGCAGCGCTCCCGAAGGCGTTGACCCCTTGCGCCTGTCCGCCCGCAAGCCTCTGCTGCGCGCCATTTACGAGCTGGCCAAACGGGATGCCAATCGAGCCTGGGGGCAGACAGAAATAGAGGGGCAGCACCGCTATTTCCAACTGGATGACCTTTTTCAACTCTTCCGCAAAAGCTTACAGTCATGGTCCAACTCCTGAATTTCTTCGCAGATAACCGGTCAAAGCTCTTGGAGCAAGTTTTGGAGCACATTGGCCTGACGTTTACGTCCCTGCTCATTGCTACTTTGATTGCGGTGCCTCTGGGTATTTTCATCACCCGCCGGGAGAAGCTCTCTGGAGGGGTGCTGGGCTTCACCGGGGTGCTGCAGACGATCCCAAGCATTGCCCTGCTGGGCTTCATGATACCGCTGCTGGGCATCGGCGTGAAGCCAGCTATTTTTGCCCTGTTCTTGTACGCCTTGCTGCCCATACTGCGCAATACCTACACTGGTATTTCGGAGGTAGATGATGCGGTGAAGGAGGCAGCGCTCGGCATTGGTTTGTCGCGCCGGCAGTTGCTGCAGCAGGTGGAATTGCCCCTGGCGCTGCCGGTGATTTTCGCTGGCCTGCGCACCGCCACTGTCATCAATGTAGGGGTAGCTACCCTGGCGGCTTATATCGGCGCGGGCGGGCTAGGAGAGTTTATTTTCGGGGGTATTGCCCTCAACAACTCTGTGATGATCGTAGCTGGGGCGCTGCCGGCAGCAGTGCTGGCTATTTTCTTTGATCAGCTGCTGGCGCTGCTGCAGGGCATGGATGCCAGCAGGTTGTCCCGCTTTGGAAAACCTCTGTTGCTTTTGATTCCATTGTTGTCCTCTGCTTATTTCTGGCCACAGGCTTACGCGCCGGGCTGGAGTGCGGGCTTTCCGCCGGAGTTCATGGGCCGCCGCGACGGCTACGATAATCTGGTGGAGATGTACGGCTTGGAATTCAACACCACCATTCTCAACAATTCCCTGATGTACAAAGCGGTGTACGAAGAGGAGGTGGATGTCATCAGTGGCTATTCTACGGATGGGCGCATTAAAGCTTACCATCTTCGGATTCTGGAAGACAACCGCAATGCTTTTCCGCCCTACTACTGTACGCCGGTGGTGCAGGAGTCCTTTGCGCAGGCGCACCCGGAGGCGGTGGAGGCTCTGAACCGGCTAGCTGGCCAAATCACCGATTCGGTCATGACGGTGCTCAACTACCGGGTTGACTTTGACAAGCAATCGCCGGCCCGGGTAGCCGAGGAATTTCTGCGGGAGCGGGGGCTGTGGAAAGCAGACCGTAAGCAGGGCGGCGAGACTCTGATCATCGGCTCCAAGATTTTTACGGAACAGTACATTCTGGTGGAGCTGTTCAGCCAGCTCATCAACGGTTATACCGATTTTGATGTAGATACCCGTCCGGGCTTGGGGGGCACAAAGATCTGCTTCGATGCGCTGCGCAATGGGGAAATCGCTCTTTATCCGGAGTATACTGGCACAGGCCTGCAGGTCATGCTGGACCCGCCGAAGGATACGCTGCGGCAAATCATAGGCGAGCCGCAGGCGGTGTACGATTATGTGAAGGCTGCTTTCGCCGAAAAATACGGCATCCGCTGGCTGAAGCCGATTGGTTTCAATAATACTTACGCGCTAATGATGCGGGAGGAGCAGGCGGAGCGGCTGCAATTGGAAACGATTGAGGATTTGAAAGCTGGCCTTTAAGCTTTGAGCAAATTTTGCTTATGACCGACCACAAGTCGCGGTACGCGCGAGAGGATTTTGAGGAAGCGGTGCGCCGCTTGTACGTGACTAGTTTGTTGAATGGATTAGCAGCGGCAGCTTTGGCACTTTCTAGCTGGTGGTTTGCTACGGCGCAGTGGGCCTGGGCGGCATTCAGTGCTGGGCTGGGCTTGTTGTACGTTGTTTATATTCGCGTGGAAGATTGGAATAGCGGCCTACGGATTGGCCGGGCGGCGGTACTGTACGCTTTGCTTTTGGCGGCGGCTGTTTATACCTTGGGTATGCCGGTGCCCTTTGCGGAGGGTTACGGCTTGGGTGGGGACCCGCCGGTTTTCTCTTTGTTTAGTTTGTTGAATGCACTGTTTCCTGTCTTGATATTGGGATTGCAGGCGGTGGGGTTGCTGCCGTTTTTCTGGTTGTTTTGGCGAAGGTGGGGCGACTTCGCTCGTTGAACTTCGCCGGACGGTGGAGGGGTGGAACTCCCCCTTGGTCCCCCTCTTGGGAAGAGGGGGA
>CAYNIT010000018.1:0-33619 GCA_964397205.1 uncultured Phaeodactylibacter sp.
GAGATCGTTTCACGTGACTGGAGTTCAGACGTGTGCTCTTCCGATCTGCCGGCATATTGTTGGGATTAGCCGGATGCCAGACAGATGAAGAACGCTCCGTGCCTGATGTATCCGATATCGAGGTAGAACTCAATACCCGCCGGTTCGAGCGGGATCTTTTCCAAGCGGATACGCAGCGCATGGCGCAGGCTATCGACAGCCTGCGGGCGGCTTACCCAGAGTTCAGCCCTATCTTTTTCGACCAAATACTGAGCGCCAACGACCCGCGCATCGCTCCGGCAGGCCCGGCTGCTTACATCAAGGGCTTCGTGCAGCACCCCCCCATTCAGATGCTCTACGACAGCGTTCAGCAGCACTACCCTGACTTTCAAGCCCTGGAGCAGGAGTTTGAGCAAGCCTTCCGCTACTTCAGGCACTACTTCCCGGAGGAGCCGATGCCTACCCTCACCACTTTTGTGTCGGAATACGCTATTGCCGCTTTCGTTTACGGGCAAAACGACCTGGCCGTATCGCTGGACTACTTCCTCGGAACAGACTTCCCCTACCAGGAAATCAATCCCGGGGATCCTGCCTTTTCCGATTACATGCTGCGCACTTTCACCCGCGAACACCTGCTCCCTAAAACCATTCAGGCGCTGATTGCTGGTTTGACCAACCCGCCGCAGCAACGCCGCTTGCTCGACTTGATGCTACTCAATGGCAAAGAACTCTATATACTCGACCACTTGCTGCCTTACACTCCGGATAGCCTCAAGCTCGAAGTCACCGCCGCCCAGGCCGAATGGCTGGAGAATAACGAGCTGGAAATGTGGGCTTATTTTCTCAAGGAGGATTTAATCTACTCTTCCGATTGGACGAAGATTCGAAAGTTGGTAGAGTACAGCCCCAATTCTCCAGGCATGCCGCCTGAAGCGCCCGGCCGCACCGCCAATTGGGTAGGCTGGCAAATCGTAAAAGCCTATATGGAGCGGCATCCTGAAACTACTTTCAAAGAACTACTGGCGATGCAGGATGCCCAAAAACTGCTGGACGAATCCCGATACCGCCCTAGGTAATAGGCCGTCTCTCTTCAGTCGCGGCAGCCTCTTACCCAGCGGGATGCCCCCTAGCCCCACCACAAAGTTAACCTACAATTAATCTACCGTATCTCCTGTATGCTCCATTCCCTTCTTAGCTTTACGATGCCAAAATAATTTCAAGCCAAAACTCTTTTTCATGAAGTACCTTTACCTCAGTAAATGGATGGGGGGCTGCTGTCTCCTCCTCCTATTGAGCACCCCAAACCTCTCAGCTCAAGTACAAGAGCTATTCCAGGGTTTCGAAGGCAGCGCCAACGACAACTGGAATTACACCACCACCCCGGATGCTTACGCTTTCCCGGATGACGATGACTTCTGGACCGCAAGTACCGCTAACAATCAACTGCAACCTGCCAGCGGACAAGTGTTCTGGTTCATGCGTGACCTCGACAACCCCAATAGCGGAAACGGCGAGCCCCACCTTATGGATTTTGAATTCGTGGACGTTCAGCTGTTCAATGAAAATTCCCTTTCATTTAAGTACAATGTAGAAGAATTTGAATCAGCCGATTCTATAGGTTACATCCTGGAGACCAGCCCAGGCACCGATTTTGACATGGCCAACTATGTCGACCTGTCCCGTGACACCGACGGCTGGGTCACTGAATTTCTCAACCTGCCTCCCGGCATTTCAACCGTCCGCCTGCGGTTTCGGGTAGTACAGAATGGCAATAGCGACTGGGCCGGCCTTGATGATATTACCCTGACCAGCAGTGTGGATGATATACTGCCTCCATTCGTATCTGAAGCGACTATTCTAAATGAAAATACGATTCGCCTTAACTACAGCGAACCCATGGATGTTGCCAGCGTGGAGGATCCGATGGCTTACACTACTACGGCTGCTATAAGTACCGTAACTTATGTGGAGCCCGGCGGCGCTGAATTTCCGTACGTCGATATTCAGTTTAGCGACAACTTCGTTGACGGTACAACCAATAGTCTCTCGGTAAGCATGGTCACCGATGATGCCGGCAACCCCCTGCTCGAGCCATTTGTATTCGAGTGGGTGTATAACAACTCCACGCCCGAGCTGGTCATTACGGAAGTCCTTTACAACCCTCCCGGGCAGGACGAGCTGGAATTCATTGAAATTTTCAACGCCGGCACAGCGTCCGCAGCGCTTGGCGGCCTGACTGTCAGCTCGGAATTTAGCTTCACCTTTCCAGAACTCAACCTCGCTGCTGGAGAAGTGGCGCTGCTGGCCCGCGAGGAAGTGGAAGCCGAGGATGCCTTCGGCCTTACTTTCTTCGACTGGGGTACCGAAGGCCTGAACAATGGAGGTGACGTGATCGTCATCCGCAACTTCAGCGGCACCCTCATTGATTCCGTAAGCTACCTGGATGAAGCGCCCTGGCCCGCGGAAGCCGATGGCGACGGCCCATCTATGGAGCTGCTCGACCCTTCGCTGGATAATAACGACGGCAGCAACTGGTTTGCGAATACCGAGACCCTGCCGGACAGTGATATTGCTGCTACGCCGGGCACCTACAACCCGGCCAGCCTGCCAGTAATCAGCTTTGAAGAAGAAACGCTGATCGTAGATGAAGCAGCGGGCACCGTCAGCCTGAACCTAACCATATCCAACGCCAACGATGCGCCAGCCGAAGCGGTAATAAGCGCGGTGGGAGCTTCCAATGCAGTAGCCGGCGAAGACTACAACCTGAGCACCAATACCTTCACCTTCCCCGCCAACAGCAACGATGCTCTGGCCGTGGAAGTCGAGCTGCTGGACAACCCTGCGCTGGGCGGCCGCTACCTGATCCTGGAGATTACCTCCCTCACCAATGCGAGCGCGGGCAGCAATGAGGAAATCACCGTATTGATTCAAGACAACGATTTGGAGGCGCCCGAAGCACCGCTGCAGCCTTCCATCAGCCTGAACCATCTGGGCAGCTACGAGTCCGGCACTGTCGCTGAGATCGTAGCCCATGACCCTGGCTCCCAACGGCTGTTTGTGACCAATTCCGACGACGACCGACTGGATATCGTCGACTTTGCTACGCCGGATGCGCTGTCTCCGGTCAACTCCATCAGCATGCTGCCCTTCGGCGGCGGCATCAACTCTGTAGCGGTTAACGATGGCGTAGTAGCCGTAGCGCTGGAAGCAGAAACGGTAACCGACAACGGCTCCGTAGCTTTTTTCGATACCGACGGCAACCTGTTGAGCCAGGTGGAAGTCGGCCCACTGCCCGATATGCTGGCCTTTACGCCAGACGGCAGCAAAGTTCTCACCGCCAACGAAGGCGAACCCAACGAGGAATATACCGTAGACCCGGAAGGCTCCGTGAGCATCATCGACCTGAGCAATGGCGCAGCCAGCTTGACCAATGCGGATGTGACGACCATCGATTTCAATTCCTTCAATGCCGAAGAGCAAGACCTGAAGGATGAAGGGGTCCGCATTTTCGGCCCGGGCGCTACCGTAGCACAGGACCTGGAGCCGGAATTCATCACCATCTCCGACGACGGTAGCCTGGCCTACGCCAACTGCCAGGAAAACAACGCCCTGGTGCTGATCGATATCGAAAGCGCAACTGCACTCGACGTACTGCCCCTCGGCTACAAAGACTGGACGCAGGAAGGCATCGTGCTCGACGCTTCCAACCGCATCGACGACATCTTCTTCGCCAACTGGCCCATCCGCGGCATGTACCAGCCGGATGCCATCGACTACTTTACGGTAGGCGGCCAGAGCTACCTGATCTCCGCCAATGAAGGCGATGCCCGCGATTACGACGGCTTCAGCGAAGAATTCCGGGTAGGCGACGAAGAGATTCCACTGGACCCCACCGCCTTTCCCAATGCCGAATACCTGGAAAACGAAGCCCTGCTGGGCCGCTTGCGCGTCACCTCCGCCAATGGCGATACCGATGGCGACGGCGACTACGACGAGCTGTTCTCTTACGGCGCCCGCTCCTTCTCCATTTGGAATGCCGCTACTGGCGAGCTGCTGTACGACAGTGGTTCCGAACTGGAGCTGATTACCGCCGCTGATCCGGTATTTGGTGCTATTTTCAACGCCACCGATGACGAGAATGAATTCAAAAACCGCTCCGACGACAAAGGGCCGGAGCCGGAAGCAGTTACTGTTGCCGATATCAATGGCGTGCCCTACGCCTTCATCGCCCTGGAGCGCATCGGCGGCATCATGGTGTATAATGTTGCCAATCCTGAAGCCCCCTCCTTTGTACAGTACATCAATACCCGCACAGTTAATGAGCTGGGCGGGGACCTGGCTCCGGAAGACATCAAGATCGTGAGCCCGGGCAACAGCCCGGATGGCCAGTTCTACGCTGTGGTTTCCTACGAAGTGAGCGGAACCGTGGGCGTATTTGAAATTGCTACACCGGCTACTGTGGCTTTCGCCGAAACGACCGTGGAAGTCATGGAAGGTGCAGGCGCAATCGAACTGCCGGTCAGCATCGAGCAGGCCGGTACGCTCGATGGCACTTTTAGCGTAAGCGTAGCCGATGCTTCTACGGCAATATCGGGCGAAGACTACAACCTGGGTACTACGAGCATCGACATTCCCGCGGGCTTTAGCGGTGATACGACGCTGAGCCTGGAGATTCTGGACAACAGCAGCCGGAGCGGCAAATATCTAGTGCTGGAGATCGATGCCGCTGCAAGTTCCACCGGCATTGGCGAGGATGATGCTGTGATTGTCCTGATTGCCGACAAGGACGATACTGCACCGGTAGCGCAAGCAGAACCGGATGCACAGCTGAACCACCTGGGCAGCTTCTCCCTGCCAGAAGGCGCAGCTGCGGAGATCATCGCCTACGATGCTGGAACTGGCCGCCTGTTCGCTTCCAATTCTGAGTTCAATGAATTGCAAATCCTGGACTTCGGTGCCAACGGTGCCATCAGCGCAGTCGCTGCTGCTGATCTGTCTCCCTACGGCGGCGGCATCAACTCCGTAGCCGTAAACGACGGTTTAGTAGCAGTAGCGATGGAAGCCGAAACGGTAACCGATAATGGTTCCGTAGTCTTCTTCGATACCGACGGCACTTTCCTCAATCAGGTAGAAGTGGGCCCGCTGCCCGACATGCTGACCTTCACCCCGGACGGCAGCCGCATCCTGACAGCTAACGAAGGCGAGCCAAACGATGACTACACAGTTGACCCGGAAGGCTCGGTCAGCATCGTGGATGTGAGCGCGGGGGCTATGATGGCCAGCGTTACTACGCTCGGCTTAGATCAGTTTAATGCAGACTCCACGCTGCTCACGGAGCAGGGCGTACGCATCTTCGGCCCGGGCGCTACCGTAGCTCAGGACTTGGAGCCGGAATTCATCACCGTATCTGATGACGGATCTACAGCCTACGTCAATTGCCAGGAAAACAACGCTTTGATTCTGGTAGACCTGACGGCCGAGACGATTACCGGCATCCTGCCGCTCGGCTTCAAGGACTGGACGCAGGAGGGCGTAACCCTCGATGCTTCCAACCGCATTGACAACATCTTCTTCTCCAACTGGCCGATCAAAGGCATGTACCAGCCCGATGGCTTCGACTACTTTAGCGTAGGCGGCCAGAGCTACCTGATCTCCGCCAATGAAGGCGATGCCCGCGACTACGATGGCTACACCGAAGAGTTCCGGGTAGGCGACGACGAAATTGTTCTGGATCCTACCGCCTTCCCGGGTGCGGAGTACTTGAAAGATAATGCCTTGCTGGGCCGTCTACGCATTACGAATGCGAACGGCGATACCGATGGCGACGGCGACTTTGACGAACTCTTTGCCTACGGCGCCCGCTCCTTCACCATCTGGGATGCCGTGACCGGCGAGCTGGTGTACGACAGCGGCAACGACCTGGAGCAAATTACCGCAGCCGATCCGGTTTACGGCGCGATTTTCAACGCAACCGATGATGAGAATGAATTCAAAAACCGCTCAGATGACAAAGGCCCCGAGCCGGAAGCAGTAACCGTAGCTGAATTCAACGGCAACACTTACGGCTTCATCGCCCTGGAGCGCATCGGCGGCATTATGATGTACGAATTAAACGACCCGACCGCCCCGGAATTTGTTCAGTACATCAATACGCGTACCGTGGATTCGCTGGGCGGCGACCTGGCACCGGAAGACCTGGTGTTCGTCGGCCCTGATCAAAGTGCAGACGGCAGAGCTTACCTGCTGGCTTCCTACGAAGTAAGTGGCAGCATTGCCGCCTTCGACCTGGGCCGCCCGGCTACCGTCAGCTTTGCAGAGACGACCACCGAAGTAGAAGAAGGAAGCGGCAGCCTGCAAATTGAACTGGCAGTAGAGGAAGCCGGCAGCATCGGCAGCCGAGCTACCGTGAGGGTGAATGCGGCTTCTACTGCTGAAGCAGGAGAAGACTTCACCATCGCCACCACTGAGTTCGACTTTGCTGAAGGTGATACCCTTTCGCAATTTCTGGAGCTGGACATTCTGGACAATTCCAGCTTGAGCGGTAAATACTTGGTGTTAGAAATTGACCCGGCGGGCACTGCCATTACCGGCGAAACCAGCCGCCACATCCTGCTGATCAGCGACGATGATGACGCTGCTCCGATGGCGGCAGCCGAGCCGGGCCTGCAACTCACGCACCTGGGCAGCTACCTTACCGGCGGCGGCGACGGAACGGCGGAAATTGTCGCCTACGACGGCAGCACACAACGCTTGTTCCTCACCAACGGCGAGAACAACACCGTCGACATCCTAGACTACAGCGACCCGAGCAACCTGCTGCAGATAGCTAGCATCGATATCTCTGCCTACGGCGATGGCATTAATTCCGTAGCGGTATCCAACGGCATCGTTGCAGCAGCCGTAGAGGCAGATGGCGTGGACGAAAACGGCACCGTGGCCTTCTTCGACACCGACGGCAACTTCCTCAATTCGGTAGCGGTTGGCGTACTGCCGGATATGGTCACCTTCACGCCGGACGGCACCAAAGCCATCGTTGCCAACGAAGGCGAGCCCAATGAGGAATACACCATTGACCCGGAGGGCTCCATCAGCATCATTGACCTGGGCATGGGCGCTGAGATGGCGGCAGTAACCAACCTCGGCTTCGCCGCCTTCAACGCACAACAGGACGACTTAGTAGCGGCGGGTGTGCGTATCTTCGGGCCGGGTGCCACTGTAGCCCAGGACCTGGAGCCGGAGTACATCACTGTATCCGATGACAATACCACGGCTTATGCGGTGGCGCAGGAGAACAACGCCATTATCATCATAGATCTGATCGGCAATACCATTGCTAATATTCTGCCACTGGGCAGCAAGGACTGGACGCAGGAGGGTTTGACCATGGATGCCTCCAACCGCAGTGACAATATCTTCTTCTCCAACTGGCCAGTACAGGGCTTCTATCACCCAGATGCAGCCGACTACTTCACCGTGGGCGGGCAGGGCTACCTGATCACGGCTAATGAGGGCGATGCGCGCGACTACGACGGCTTCAGCGAGGAGTTCCGTGTGGGCGACGAAGAGATCGAGCTAGATCCAACCGCCTTCCCGGATGCCGATGTGCTGAAGGAAGAAGTGCTGCTGGGCCGCCTGCGCATCACCTCCGCTAATGGCGATACCGATGGCGATGGCGACTACGACGAGCTCTACGCCTACGGCGGCCGCTCCTTTGCAGTATGGAATGCGGCGACCGGCGAGCTGTTGTACGACAGCGGCAATGACCTGGAGCAGATCACTGCTGCCGATCCGGTATTCGGCGAGCTATTCAACACCACCGACGACGAGAATGAATTTAAGAACCGCTCCGACGACAAAGGGCCGGAGCCAGAAGCCGTGATCACTGCCGAAATCGACGGCAGTACCTACGGCTTCGTAGCGCTGGAGCGCATTGGAGGGGTCATGGCCTACGACCTGAGTGACCCGAGCAATCCAGCTTTCCTGCAGTACATCAACACCCGCACCGTAGACTCTTTGGGCGGCGACTTGGCGCCGGAAGGGCTGGCCTTCATCCCGGCGGATGCCACTGCCAACGGCAAGCCGCTGCTGGCGGTATCTTACGAAGTGAGCGGTTCTGTAGCCATGTTTGAGCTGGAGCTGAGCTGCCCGATCATGGACCTGCCGGAAGAGTTGGCTATTTGTGATGGAGCGTCCGCAACGCTGGAAATCAGCGGTGATTACGAAACGATCGTTTGGTCGAATGGCCAAGATGGCAATACCGTAACGGTAGAAGAAGCTGGTACCCTGAACGTAATGGCAACGACAGCCGGTGGATGCATGACCACGGATTCTTTAGAGGTAACAGTTAACCCCAGCCCGATGGTAAGCTTCCCGCAGGATACCGTCCTGTGCTCTGATGAAGCGCCCTTCGTATTTGACCCGGGTATGGGCAATCAGCTGATTGTTGAGGGCGAGGCCTTGGACGTGTTCACTACGGAGGGCTTTGATGTAGGCACTTACAGCATCGATGCTATTGTAGTGAATGAGTTCGGCTGCGAGCAGGCCATCACCTTCAATTTCGAGCTAGATGTTTGCAACAGCACCCGCGACCTGCTTGCCACTGAGCAGCTCAAGCTCTTCCCGAACCCAACCGGCGGTTGGGCTACCATTGAATTGAGCAAGCTGCAGGCTACCGAGTATGACTTGTCTATCCTGAGCCCGATCGGCCAGCGATTGGAACTGCGCCGGATTGAATCGCAGCGCAGCAACTTTAGCGCTCAGATTGACCTCAGCGATATGCCAGCCGGCATCTATCTGGTACGCCTCTCCTCCGCCGAGGGCGTTCTGAGCCGCCGACTGATCGTAGAGTAATGCGGCTGAGCCGCAGGGATTGGAGAGCCCCGCAGTTTATCGAGCTGCGGGGCTCTTTTTGTTAGGCTTAGACCTTGGGAAATGCCCTCTGGCTAGTGCCGTAAGTGGCGTTTTGCTTGGCGGGAACTTGAACGGCAGCTGGAAGGCCCTGCTAAAGCGGAGCGGGGAAAACGCAGAGTACGATGGCTCTTTTGTGCTCCAAGAGCAGGGAGAAGTAGAATTGCTTTTCCTCTTCCCTTGGAAGCGGCAGCGGTAGACGATGTCTAAGAGCTTGAGGATGGGGTGCAGGGTGCCCCTTCGCTTTTGCCCATAACCCTAAAAGAAACGTTAAGCCTCACTCAGGCAGTCAGCATTCCATCTAGCAAAAGTGTTTCAATTGCCTATCTTTGCCGCCTGAATTGAAATGCGCATGAAACCTTTGCTCCCACTACTGCTGCTGATTGTGCCGCTGTCTGGCCTAATGGCTCAGGTGCCGCCTGATGTGCAGAGGGGAGAGGAAGAGGAAGAGCAGAGCTTGGAACAGCTAGACGTGCTGCTCGATACTTTCGATATCTTCTACTTTTACGCGGACAATCCTAAGCTGGAAATCCCCTACGCAGATACCACCCTGGGCAATTACTACCGGCAGTACGACCCCACCCGGCAGCGGCGGCTGGACTACCGCAACCTCGGCATACTAGGCTCCGCCCATGAACCCATAGTATACGAGGCAGTAGACCGGCGTGGATTCGAAATGGGCCTGGACCAATTTGAATTGTACACGATCCCCACTGAAGACTTGGCCTTTTACCGCTTGGAGCAGCCTTTTTCCAAATTCAATTACACCTTGGGCTCGGAACAGGCGGACAGCTACACCAAAGCCAAGTTCAGCCGCAATTTCGCCAATGGCATCAACTTTACGCTCGACTACGCGCGCATCACCCAGTTCGGCGAAAACAGCCAGTATCCCAACCAAAACAACCGCAATACCGCCTTCACCAACGGGCTTTGGTACCAGAGCCCCAACAGCCGCTACGAGGGCTTCCTCACGGTAGCTTCCAATACCATAGAGCAGGAAGACAATGGCGGGGTGAGGCAAGAGCCAGTACTCGAAGGCGAATTTACCAGCCCTAGCGCTGCGGTCGTTTTCCTGGGCGATGCCCGTACCCGCCATCAACACCGGGCCTACGCCTACCAACAGTACTACCGCTTTGGGGGTGGGCGGGATTCTATCCGCGGCATCCGGCGCTCTTATACCCTAGGGCATAAAGTGAAATACAAGAGCAGTCTGTACAAATACGCTGATGACTACAATCCGGCGGCTGATTCTAATTTTTACAACCTTTTCCCAGCTTTACTGGCAGACCCCCGCGGCGTACGCTTCTACCTGCAGCACCGCCAATTGGAAAATGAATTCCGCCTGGCTACTTTCAAGCTGGGAGCTACCAGCGGGGAACAGGCTACCAAGCAGCGCGATCTGCTGTCGGTAGGGGCTGTGCATACCGCCCACTGGGTACAGCAGACCAACGCCGATACCAGCCTGAACAATCTTTTTCTTACCGGCCGCTACCGTTTCAACCCCAACCCTAAACTATTGATCGACCTCGACGGGCGCTTCGGGCTATGGGATAACGCCGGTGACTACCGCCTGCGGGGCCGTTTCTTTTTCGACTTCGGCAAAGTGGGCCAGCTGGAACTCGAGGGCATCAATCAGCTCTACAGCCCTACCCTGATGCAGCACCGGCTGTACCTCTCCGAACGGCAAGTCTACCGCAACAATTTTGACAAGACCCTGGCAACCAGCCTGAAGGGCCGCTACCGCATACCGGGCATTCAGCTTTCCGTAGAAGGGCGCTACCATTTGCTGAACAACTACACGTACTTTGGCACCGATGGGCTGCCCCGACAAACTGGCGTACCGGTCAGCCTCGGGCAACTTATTGTGGAAAAGGACTTCGCCCTGTTCTGGAACCTGCACCTCGACAATCTGATCGCCCTGCAGCAATCCTCCGAAGAGGTGCTCCGATTGCCTGCCTTCTTCGGCAAGCACAGCTTTTATTACGCTGGCAAGTGGTTTCGGGTACTGAATGTGCGGCTGGGCGTAGATTTACGCTATAACGACAGCTTTTTTGCCAATTACTACAATCCCGTCACCGGGCAATTCCAACTGCAAGACCGGCGGGAGGTCGAGTTCTACCCGGCTGCCGATGCTTTTTTTTCCATGCGCGTGACCAAAAGGTTCCGGGCGTTCGTGCGCTGGGAGAACGGTACCGCCACCATGATCGATGACTTTTTTTACCAGACGGCTTTCTACCCTCATCCGCGGGCGGTGGTGCGCATCGGGATCGATTGGCGCTTTTTGAACTAGTGTTTTACGACAGGCAACACCTTCGACTTGCTCTCCCAGCTTACTTGCAAGTAATACAGCCCATCGGGCAAGTGTTCTATGGAAAATTGCCCGCTTGTGAACTGCAGCGGACACTTCTGCCCGGCAGCATCTAGCAGCTGCAGTTGCTCGCGGCCGGTATAGGGCGAAAGTTGCACCGCCCCTGAGGTAGGATTGGGGTATAGGGTGTAGGATAGCGGCTCTGCTACAGGGCCACGTACCGGCGTGATACGAGCAGGCCGCCGGGCGACGAAAGCGCTGAAATTACCGGTAGCCTCGAAGGATTGTCCATCAAATACACCATTCTGGCCAAATAAGCCGGCAGCCAGCAGGCTTTGGCCCGGCAGGAATGACAGCGAACGAACCAAGCCGAGATCATTGGTCGGGATGACCTCCAGCCAGCGCGCTGCTCCCGATTCGGTACTGAAGCCAGTAAGGTATCCCCAGGCGACATCCATGTCTCCAGTGTCCGCGGATTGGTTGTCGTAGGCAATAGGGCCCTGGAAAGAACCGCCCACTACCACCGTTCCATTGCTGACGGCCAGGCTGTTGCCGGTCTGTACGTCTTCCCCGCCGAAGGCTCTGGCCCAGGCTGGCGTTCCGTCCGGGCGGTACTTGATTAAGAAAACATCCGAATTGCCCGTGCTGCTCTGCAATACTAGGGTATCCGCTACATTCATTACGCCTACGATGTCACCGCTTATGTAACAGTTGCCGCTGCTGTCTACCGCAAGCGCCCGTAGCTGGTCTTCGACTACGCCGCCTGCGTCCCTTACCCACAGCGGTTCGCCGCTTGCTGAATAGGCGGCTGCAAACACATCCGTATCCAGAAAGCCAGCATCGAAGTTGGTGCCTGCCAAGGAAAAAGTGCCGTTGAAATTACCGCCTGCCAGTACGCTGCCATCCGGCCCTAGCCCCATAGCAGCAATACGGGTATCGCCAGTCTGGCCGGCTTGCCTTACCCACTCCAGCTCACCGTTTCCATCCAAAGAAGCGACAAAGAGAGAAGTGCTGCCCGCCTGCGCCTCCCGTTGCAGCAGGCTATCCCGAAACTGCAGGTCATTTTGGAAATACCCGGCAATAGCGAGGCTGCCATCTTGCCGGGCCCTTACGTCAGCGATGTTTTTTAAACCATCGCCGGGGTAGGCATCCGCCCACACCAGGCTGCCATCGGGGCGCATGCGGGCTACAAACAAGGACCGTACGCTGCTGCCTGAATCCAAGAGGGTATCTCCAAGCGGCAACTCAAACCAAAAAGCCCCTGCAACCGCCAAATCGCCATTGGGAAAAACCGCCAGGCCGGTAACCTCATCGGTTTCTAAATTCCCCGTATTCAACTGCCACTTCAAATTGAAGCCTTCGTCGTAATACGCCAGGAATATATCCGACTGCCCGACGGCATCCGCCCCTCCCGGAAAAGGGCTGCTCCCCGTGTAGATGCCCGCTGCTGCAAACCCGCCCCCGGGCAAAGCGCACAACTCCAGCACATCCTCGCTGCCGCTGCCATCTAGCGGCAGCAGCTGCAGCCAAGCCTGAGAGAACAAACCAATTGGGAACAACAGAAAAATGAGCAAAAGCGTTTTCATAAGCAATCGGCGCATTTGTTTAGCCTACGCTATTATAGGTATCTTTATGCGCTGAACCATCCAAAAAGTTGCAAAAGTTTATGAAAATGCCAGCAAGCATACAACCACTGCTTCTATTTTTGCTCTTAGCTGCAGCTGCTGCCTGCGGAGGCCAGAGTGAAAAAACAGACGGCAGCGTGCCCAATGCTACCGGCCCCACCGGTGACCCCAACATCGACAAGCTGACCCAACAAATTGCCGATGCCCCGCAGAATGCTGCCCTCTATGCCAAACGCGGGGAGCTGTTCTACAGCCAGGAAGGGTACGATGAAGCCATCCGGGACTTCACCCAAGCCATTGAACTCGATTCCACCCAGCCGGTTTACTACCACCAACTGGCTGATGCACACCTGGATTATTTCAAGTCGCGCCGCGCTTTGGAAATCATGGAAGAAGCCGCCGAACGGTTTCCGGAAAACATCCCGACGCTGCTCAAGCTGAGCGAGTACTACCTCATCCTTAAGCAGTACGAGGCATCTATGAAAACCATCGACAAAATCCTACGGCAGGACCCACAAAATGCAGAAGCCTACTTTATGTTCGGCATGAACTTTGAAGAGCAGGGGGACACCATCCGAGCCATCAACAGCTACCAGAAGTCAGTAGATCTAGATGCCGAGATTATAGACGGCTGGATCAACCTCGGGCAGCTCTACGCGGAGCGGGGCAGCCCGCTGGCGCGGCGTTATTTCGAAAACGCGGTGCGAATCGACCCGCGCAACGTAACCGCCCTGCACGCTCAAGCCGATTACTTCTCTCAGCAGGGGGAGCTGCAAAAAGCCATCGACACGTACCGCAAGGTAGTTCGGGTAGACCCTCAGTACGAGGCGGCTCACTTCAACTCCGGCCTGATCTACCTCGACATGGACTCCATCCAGCGGGCGGAAAAGCTGTTTGACGTGACGCTGGAGGTGTCGCCCCGGCATATCCGGGCGTACTACTACCGGGGGCTGGCCAAAGAGATGCAGGGCAAGACGGCTTCGGCTGTTAAGGACTACGAGCAAGCCCTGCGCATGGCCCCGAATTACGAGAAAGCACAGGAAGGGCTCGATCGCCTGAAGCAAGCGGGATAAAACCAAATGGCAGGCGGCCGATGCCTATACTCGTAGCTGGTTTTATGCTGCCCAAAGCGGTTCGTCAAAGGCCCTGCCCATCGAGATGCTTTACCTCATACTAAAAAAAGCGCCATGTACCGTACCATCATATTCGACCTGGGAGGCGTACTCTTCGACTGGGACCCCGCCTATCTTTATCGCAAAATATTTCGGGATGAAGCAGAAATGGCTTTCTTCCTGAATGAAGTATGCCACGCTGAATGGAACGAGCAGCAGGATGCCGGCCGCCCAGTTGCAGAAGCTGTAGCAGAGAAGATTGCTGAATACCCCGAATACGAGGAAGCCATTCGGGCTTACTACGGCCGGTGGCGAGAAATGCTGGCGGGCCCCATGGAAGGCACCCTGGAATTGCTCAGGAGCCTGTACCAGCGAGAGGAGCATCAGCTCTACGCGCTGACCAACTGGAGCCAGGAAACCTTTCCGATAGCGTGGGAGCAGTACAGCTTTCTACGTTGGTTCGAAGGCATCGTGGTGTCCGGCAGGGAAGGGTTGAAAAAGCCGGACCCGCGCATCTATGAACTGACTTTAGAGCGGTACCGGATTGACCGATCGAGCGCCTTGTTCATTGATGATAACGAGCAAAACGTAGAGGCTGCAGAACAGCTCGGCTTGCCTGCCCTGCATTTCCATTCTCCGGAGCAGCTGAAATCAGAGTTTGCCAGATTAAATATTTGAAGTTTGGCTTGTTTTATGCAAGCACTAACCCATACGCCATATTGGTATAAGCGCCATTGCCCCATCGGCCTACTGTAACTTTTTGCCGTTTGCCCCGTAAAAGCCAGTTAAGGGGGTCGGCGCAATGTCTATAAAGGCTACATAGCGTTTTGCGTTGATGCTGCGAGACCGCTTTTCATGCTAACTAAAGCCATTTTACGCTGATCAATGTTGACAAGCTATTGAATATGGCAGTATTGTCTTACCTTAGTGTTTACAGCACTAAGCCGCAGGAGATAGGCAGCGTGGGCTGCCTTGTCTGCGGGAAGTTTGGCAAAGGCACAAAAGCATACTTACGTGAGAAAACTATCTACAGGGAAACGTGCCAACACCCCCCACGAGTATTTCATAACTAAATGCATAGGTATGAAACAAGTGATGGTATGGGTGGCACTACTATTCCTGATATCCCCAGGGCTGGCACAGCCGCAGCAATTTGTTGAAGAGAAACTATTCGAAGGCATGGAGTGGCGCAACATTGGCCCCTTTCGAGGTGGCCGTTGCGTGGCTGTTGCCGGCCTACCGGATGATCCTCTGGTTTACTATATGGGCACCACCGGAGGGGGCGTTTGGAAAACCGAGGATGCTGGCCTAAGCTGGACCAACGTCTCGGATGGGTTCTTCAACACCACTTCCATAGGAGCTATCGCCATTGCTCCATCTGACCCCAATATCATTTATGTGGGCACTGGAGAACATCCGGTACGCGGCGTGATGACTACCTTCGGAGACGGTGTATACCGATCTTTGGACGGCGGCCGCAGTTGGGAACATATGGGGCTGCAGAAGACCCGGCACATTTCAGCCATTCATGTACATCCGAAGAACCCAGATTTGGTTTATGTAGCCGCTCAGGGCGCCGTCCACGGCCCCAATCCGGAGCGGGGAGTGTACCGCAGCCACGACGGCGGCCTGAGCTGGCAGAAAACGCTGTACATTGACGACTACACCGGTGCATCCAGCCTGAGCATGGACCCGAGCAATCCCCGCATCCTGTACGCTGGCATGTGGGACCATCAGCGCAAGCCCTGGAAAATACGCAGCGGAGGGCCCGGCTCCGGGCTGTACCGCTCCATGGATGGCGGTATCAACTGGGAAAAATGCAGCGACGGTTTGCCGGATGCTATGGGCAAGGTGGGCGTCTCTGTTTCGCCAGCTGACCCACAACGGGTCTATGCTGTAATTGAAGCGGAAAAAGGTGGTGTATACCGTTCCAATGACCAGGGAGAGCATTGGGAATTAGTCAACGAGCAGCGAGTCACCATAGCCCGTGCCTGGTACTACACCAAAATCGTGGCTGCCCCGCAGGATGAAGAGACGGTATATGTTTTGAATGCCCCCCTGCTTAAATCTACCGACGGAGGGGCGTCTTTCTCGGCTATTGACAATCCGCATTCGGACCAGCACGCCCTTTGGATCAACCCGAACGATCCAGATATCATGATCCTGGGCAACGACGGCGGGGCTACCATCAGCTTGAACGGGGGCAAGAGCTGGTCCACGCAGTACAATCAACCTACCGCCCAATTGTATCGGCTCTCAGCTGACAACCGATTCCCATACTACCTCTACGCCGGCCAGCAGGACAATTCCACTTTGGCCATTCCCAGCCGAACTTCGGGGCAGGGCATCAGCAATAAAGACTGGTACCCAGTAGCGGGCGGAGAAAGTGCCTTCATCGCATTCGACCCGGATGATCCGCGCCTGATCTACGGCGGCAGCTACCAGGGCAACATTTCTGTATACGACCATAAGACGGAAACCCGGCGGGACATCATGGCCTACCCCTCCTTGGGGCTTGGCAAACTACCCCACGAGATGAAGTACCGCTTTAACTGGAACGCACCGTTGATTACTCAGCCACAGGACCGCAGCGTACTCTACCACGCCGCCAATGTCGTGTTGCGCAGTACGGATGGGGGCCTTTCCTGGACTGCCATCAGCCCCGACCTTACCCGAGATGAGCGGGAGAAACAAGGGGAAGGCGGCGGCCCTTATACCAACGAGGGAGCAGGCGGAGAAATTTACAATACCATCAGTTACCTCGCCTGTTCGCCCTATGAAGCCGGAACGATCTGGGCCGGCTCCGATGACGGCCTGGTGCACCTGACTCGCAACGGAGGCAAAGATTGGGAAGAGGTCACCCCTCCCGGATTGGGCGAAGCATACGTCAATTGTATAGAGGTATCTCCCCATGACTCGGCTACCGCCTACCTGGCCGCCCACAAATATAAGTTCAACAATTTCGAGCCAATTGCCTATATCACTCAGGACTACGGAAAGACCTGGACGAAGATTACGCAGGGAATTCCAGAGGGGGATTTCCTGAGAGTCATCCGGGAGGACCCGGCGCGGGAGGGCCTACTCTACGCCGGCACGGAGCACGGCCTCTACATTTCGTTCAGTAAAGGTATCCGCTGGCAACCTTTTCAGCTCAATCTGCCCGTCTGCCCGATTACCGACTTGCTGATCAAAGGCGATGATCTTGCAGCCGCCACCAGCGGCCGCTCCATTTGGATATTAGATGGGCTTGCCCCGCTGCGGCAGACTAAAGCCAAAATGAAGCACCGGGCTTTTCTCTACCAGCCTGCTCCCGCTTACCGCTTTACCGGAGAAGAGCAGGAGGGGCCAATTCAGGGAATGGGGGAAAATCCGCCCAGCGGCGCTATAGTTTATTACTATCTACCAGAGGCGCTGGACAGCTTCCGCCTTAAGCTGGATATCCTTGATGCCTACGGCAATACCGTACGCACCTTTTGCAACCAATCTCCTAAGGATACTACCGCTTCCTACGAGGGCGGCCCCAAACCAGAGCCCGTACTGCCCGCCGAGCGGGGGCTTAACCGCTTTTGCTGGGATTTGCGGCGGGAACCTCTGCCCGGTGTGCCCAATGTATTCATCATGGGGGGCTACCGGGGCAGCCTGCTGCCTCCTGGCCAGTATCAACTCCAGCTTACCACGCCCTACGGTGTAATGTCTAAGGGCTTGGAAATCCAACCTGACCCGCGTATCGATCAACCACAGGAAGCTTACCTGGCGCAGCAGGAATTGCTGTTGAGCATTGAGGGGGCAGTTCGGGATATCCACTATGCTGTGCGCGATATGAGGCAGGTAAAAGAACAGGTGCAGAGCTTGCATACGACGCTGAAAGAAGCCGAATGCACTGAAGAGCTGCTGGAGGCCGGAGAGAAAATAATGAAGAACATCAATCGATGGGAAGAAAACCTGATCCAGCCCCGGCAGGAAACCTTCCAGGATGTCATTAACTATCCAAATCAGCTTAGCGCCGAGTTGATGAATCTTAAGCAACGCATTGACGGCCCCTACCCTATTGTCACGGAAGGGGCAAAGCAGCGGCTCAAGGACTTACTGGCGGACTGGTCGGTGTACAAGACTCAAATGCGGGAAATCCTGAAGGACGACGTTGGGTACTTCAACAAGCTCTACCGCACCTATCAGATGCCCGCTATTGTGGTCCCCATGGGCGCCGAATAGCACTCGGATCGGGCCTTCTTCCTGCTGCCATTTTTTCGAGCATGTTGGGGCTTTAGTAATCGGTCTGTCCCGCTAAGCCAGCGTTCCTGCCTGCCGAAATGTTCCACACGCAGGCAGGTCTGCTTATACTTCGTCCCAAACTCCGATCGCTATCGGGGCCAGTTTTCGGGTCCCCGACGATAAATGTCGGGCTTACCGTCCAGACCGTCAGCGTCTGGGATCAACTACTCGTGTAACCAAAAAATTGTTAGTTTTCGACTGGAAGACCAAAATCCCAACATCTCGTAACCAGCGTTGCCACAGAGAGAGAGCAGTTTCTGCAGCCTT
Source organism: uncultured Phaeodactylibacter sp. (assembly GCA_964397205.1). Lineage (GTDB taxonomy): Bacteria > Bacteroidota > Bacteroidia > Chitinophagales > Saprospiraceae > Phaeodactylibacter. The sequence goes on from CAYNIT010000018.1 coordinate 18,471, forward strand.
GCTGGTTGTCTTCGCAATTTATCATAAAATATCCGCTACTTTGCGCTCTGGCAGCTAGGCGGTTATTAAATTACTTGCTATTTTTATGTATGATTTTTGCATATAATACAACACGATAAAGTATGCCATCTTTTGCCCTCTGCTCCATCCGCTTTGCTTTTTGCCTATTCAGCTTTATGCTGCTTGGGGGGGTGGCGAGCGCCCAAAGCCAAACTACCCGGGAGCTGCTGCGGGAAGCCAGGGCTTACATCGGGAAAGACACCAATCTGGCGCTGCTCAAGATCGAAGAGATGCTTTCCATCTCTGAGGAAGGCAGTGCATGGCAGGACAGCGCCTACCTCCTCATGCAGGAGTACTACAAAGAAGCCCCCAATAGCCTGCACCCCTATAATGAAAAGTCGGAGGCTTTTCAGCAATTGGAAACTTACTACCGAGAACAAGCCGATACCGCAAGCCTGGCAAAGCTTTACCTACAATGGGTAGATTTGGACCAGGAAGTGGACCTTGGCACCGGCGAAGTACACGTCAGCCAGGCCAGCACGCTTTTCGAAGCCATTGGAGATACGCTGGGCCTCATCGATTGCCAGTTCCGTATGGGGGTGCTGCAGGGCAGCATGGGCAACCCACAGCTGGTGCCCCAACACTTCGAAGAAGCGCTGGCGCTATCCAAAGCAGTCAAAGACACCGCTTACATCACGGAGGCCCATACGCGGCTCGCAGAACTTTACATGCGAAAGGGGCAAGCGCCCAAAGCTTTAGAGCAGGTAGAGCTGGCGCTGGCGGGTGCCTCCAAGGCTCGTCCCAGCACGCTGATCAATACGTACCGCATACAGGGTTATCTGTATTCCTTCGAAGGAAGGTTTGAAGAAGCCTTTCAGCAGTTAGAACGCTCTATGGAATTGGCCAGGTCCACCAATGATATGGTACGCTTGGCCATGTTGCAGCTGGACATGGGGCAAATCCACTATTCCAGCACCCAAAACGATGCACTGGCCATCAAATGGCTGAACAAAGGCGCAGCTACCGCAGCGGAAAGCGGCTCGCTGCGTTTTCAGAAGTCAGCAGCCCGCGGGCTCTCCCTGGTGCACGAGCAGGCGGGCCACCCAGATAAAGCCCTGTCTTACTTCCAGCAGTTCTACCAGCTGGAAAACCAAATCCAAAACGAAAAGGACCGGCAACAGCTGCTGCACCTACAGGCTAAATACGAAAATGAGAAACAGGCCAAAGAGCTGGCCCGACAAGAGGCGGAGATCACCGCCCAGCAATCCAGGCAGAGGTTGCTGACGCTTTTCCTCATTGGCCTGGGCCTGCTAGCGGTTCTCATTGCGGTGGCGTACTACCAACAGCGCAAGTCGCGGCAGGAGCTGGCGGCACAGAAAGCGATCATAGAAACCCAGGCTGGGGAACTGCGCGAACTCGATGCCGCTAAGTCCCGCCTGTTTGCCAATATCTCCCACGAACTCCGCACGCCGCTCACCCTGATGCTGGCCCCGGTCAGCAGCCTTCATAAACGATTGCCGGAAGAAGCTGCCGAGCGCCCGTTTTTGAACATGATCCGGCAGAACGGCGAGCAGTTGCTGCGGCGGGTCAATGAGATTTTGGACTTGTCCAAACTGGATGCCGGAAAACTGGAACTCGAGGAAGATGCCGTGGCTATTGATGCCTTTGTGCGGCGGCAGGTCAGTATGTTCGAGTCTTACGCCCATCAACAACAGGTGGACCTGGACTACGAAAGCTCCTTGGAGGCAGAACAAGTGCTCCTTACCGACGAGGACAAATTGGGTAAAATTGTAACGAACCTTTTATCGAACGCCCTGAAGTTCACACCGGCCGGGGGCAGTGTGCTCGTAGAAGCCGAGCGGGAGGATAGCCAGTTGAAGATTACCGTGGCTGATACGGGGCGGGGCATACCTGCGGAGGAGCTGGAACACATTTTTGAACGTTTTTACCAATCTAAACAAAGGGATGTGCCACTTGAGGGCGGCACGGGGATTGGATTGGCTTTCTGCAAAGAGCTGGCTGCGGTGCTGGGAGGATCTCTGGAAGCCGAGAGCCAAGTGGGCAAAGGCAGCACCTTCATCCTGCGCGTGCCCTACCAGGCAGCCTCCATAGCGGCTCCGGAGGATGAAAAGCTTTACTCCACCCGACCGGGCGCCGCCGAAGGAAGTGTGCTTACCAAACCCAGCAGCTCAAGCGACGAAACGCTACAGGGCAGGCTGCTGATCGTTGAAGACAACCAGGCCCTGCGGGAATACTTGGAAGCTATACTCAGCCCTGCTTACAGGGTCCACTGCGTCAAAAATGGGCGGGAAGCCTTATCATGGTTGGAGCAAAACGGTGCCGGTGCTTTGGACCTAATCATATCCGATGTGATGATGCCGGAAATGGATGGGTTCACCTTGCTGGAAAAACTCAAGGAGGATAACCGATATAAATTTTTGCCAATCATTATGCTGACGGCGCTGGCCAGAAGAGAGAGCCGCCTGCGGGCGCTGCGCATCGGGGTGGATGATTACTTGCTCAAGCCATTCGAAGAGGAGGAGCTGCTCGCTCGTATTCAAAGCCTGCTGCGCAACTACCAACTGCGCAGCGAAGAGCCCGACGCGGCGGAAGGAGCAGAGCAGGCGGCAGAGCAAGAAGCGCTGGGCGATCGCCCGGAAAGCGAAGAGGAACTCGAATGGCTGGCTAAAATGGAGCGCATTACATTGGAGAGGCTGGGCGATACCAATTTCAAAGTAGGCGATCTCGCGGACGACCTTTCTGTGAGCACTCGTCAACTCTTCCGCCGGGTCAAACAGCTCACTGGCCTCACGCCCAATCAGTACTTGCAGGAAGCTCGCCTGGAGGCCGCCCGGAGAATGCTGGAGCAAAAACGCTTTTCCAGTGTAAAGTCTGTTGCTTATGAGGTAGGCTTTAAAGATACACGCTATTTCTCCCGGCAGTACAAAGCTCGATTTGGCCGATTGCCTTCCGGTTATTTGTAGGAAATCTCGTTGTACAACTGCCTGATTTTCTGCATTTGGCAGGATTGTCTACCCATGTTGGCAAGATTTTCACACCTCGCTTACCCTATATTTGTAGTAGACATTGAACAAACATTCTTTGCTAATACAGAGCAATCTTTGGGGGTAAGCGGAGCTTGGTTTTCTTTTGACTAATCCAAACTTCCATCATAAATTGTAGCGTGCAACACAATCATTATTCTGCAGCTATAGCTTATTACACAAGACCAATTCTCCCTTACCATAGATTTGTTAGCAAGGTTAGAAGGTGCTGAAGAGTAGCTGTCCCCTCCTTATTCATTTTCGTCTAAGTTTCCAGGAAAACGTGAACGATGAAATTGGATTGGCTACTTCGCAGTGCCTTTTTTTTACCCCCTACCGGGGGATAGGGAGCAACAGTTGCTCCGGAGCAGTTCCCGCTGCGCCCTATTTTCAGAAACGCACCAGTCTATGCAAGCTCCAGAGCAACTGCCTATGTAGCGGCTATACCGTTTTGATGGTGCAGCCTACGGCCTTGGTCACCGCCGGAGAAGGTGCTTCTCCTTTTTTAAGCGTTTCTATAGCCTGCTCCAAGAACTTTTCTTCCACAGCCTCAGGATCCCGCACGCTGTCGTCGATGGCGCCGTGGTAGCGCACCACCTTATCCATGTCGAGCAAGAACACCTCTGGCGTACGAGTAGCACCGTAGGCCGGGTATACCTCCTGCCCCTCGTCGAAGAGGTATAGGAAGGGATAGTCCATTTCCTTGGCGCGCTCCTGCATTTTCTCAAAGCTATCGCCCGGTTGCGCTGCCGGATCGTTGGGCTGTATCGCCACTACCGGATAGCCCTGCGGGGCGTACTTTTGGTGCAAGTCGATGATGCGCTGCTCGCTGGCTACAGCATAAGGGCAAGTATTGCAGGTGAAAATGACGATGTAGCCCTTAGGTTGCGCTCCGTTGGCATCCTTGATGTTGTCGAGGGCGTACATCTCGCCATCCACGTTTTTCAATTCAAAATCGGGGGCTTTTTCGCCTACCGCTACGCCATCGCTGGATTGGGCCACGGTCTTGGCTTCTGCTGGCTGTTCTTCTGCCGAGGTTTCTGTTTCCTGGCTGGCTTGTTCCTTGCCGCCCTCTGCGTTGCCGCAGCTGGCCAGAGCGAAGGGCAATACCAGACTAATAGCCATCAACAGGTGTTTCATGATTCGTGATTTTATGTAGTGGTTAATGAATTCAACGAATAGCTTCCACGGCTTCGCGCAGCGCTTCCGTATTTTCTACAGCTTGCCCAATGAGGCGGCGCTGTGCTCCTTTGTAGATCAGGGTAGCAGGTATGGCGCCGCTCCAGTCCGGGCTGACTCGGTCGATCCAATCGTTGTACTTGCCATCGAGCAGCACGAGCACTTCGGACTGCAACTGCCGCTCCTTTACAAAAGGCACCAACTTGGACTCAATTTGCCTGGGAAAATCCAGGCTGACGAGCACGACCTTGACTTTCTCCGCCTGGTAAGCCTGCGTCAAGGCTTCGAAATAGGGCAATTCCTTGACGCAGGGCTTGCACCAGGTCGCCCAGAAGTTAATAACGTAAGTGGTATCGTTATCTTGCTGGAACAGCGGAGCGATTTCTTCAAAAGTTTTGAAAATGGGAATGCCGGCTAGAGAAGAATCGGCAGCCGGCAAATGCGTGCTATGGGCGGAGGCAGCCACCTGAGCAGCATCAGCGGCAGGGCTAGAGGCCGCCTGCTTGCTCTGCGGCGCTTCCGCTTGGCAGCCGCTGAGGAACAACCCGGCCATCAAGCCGCTTACGAGCCATCTGAAGAGGGACATAGGCAATGGATTTATACCGTTAAGAACTTGGCAGCGGGCCATCAGGTTGCACCGGCTGGGCAAATAGTAATGGTATAAGAAGCATTTGATGAAAATGCTGCTGGCCATTTACCTCTTCAAAGAGCACTGCCAAAGAGCCTCTACAGTCAATTCAGCACATAATCTGCCCCAATTTTCTCTAGTGCGGATATGAAGCCGTTCGTCGCGTTCACTTTGCGCTCTTTGGCTTTCATCAACAGTTTCAGGCGCTTGGAGCGGTCGATGATTTCCATGCGTAGGCTGTGCGGCCCTTTGTGCGCTTCGCAGGCCTGATCGATGGCGTTGATAAAATCCATGGTCAGCCCTTCCACAGGCACCTTGATGGTGATGGCTTCCGTGCGAGTCTCCGCAATGCCATCCAGCAACTTGATTTCTTTTACTTTCATTTCCAGGCCGTCTCCCCGCCAGCTTTTTTGCCAGCCAACCTGAAGGAAAAGCGCTTTGCCGACCTCCAGCAGATGTTTGAATTTCTGGTAATCCTCCCCAAAGAGCTTGAACTCCATAGCACCGCGGTAATCCTGCAACTCGAAGATGCCCCAGCCGTTGCCGTTCTTGCTGATCAGATGGCGGGCCATCGTCACCATGCCGGCCAGGTTGAGGGAGGAGCGGTTCTGCATGTCGTCCACCTCATCGAGCGAGCAGCTGACAAAGTGCTCTACTTCCACCTTATAATCGTCGAGGGGGTGCCCGCTGATGAAGATGCCGGTCACGCTTTTCTCATTGTTGAGCTGCTCGATGAGCGGCCAGGGCTCGCACTCGGGGATCGCCGGCTCCGGGATCATCACCTCATCCGTATCGCCGAAGAGCGAGTTGACGGCTTGTGCTTTCTGTACCTGATAGGCATTGCCGTAGCGCAGGGCGTGCTCCAGCAGGCTATCGTATTTCTCGGAGGGCGCAAAGTACTGCGCCCGATTGGTGTTTTCGAAGCAGTCAAAGGCACCGCCCAGGGCCAGGCTTTCCATCACTTTCTTATTGACAGCTCGCAGGTTGAGCCGGCGCATCATATCAAATATACTATCAAATTTGCCGTTGGCTTCCCGCTCCTCGAGGATGGCTTCCACCGGCCCCTCACCTACGCCCCGCAATGCGGTCAGCCCAAAGCGGATGTGCCCGGTGTTGTCCACCGAGAAGTCTGAGACCGATTCGTTCACGCTCGGGCCCAGTACTTCCAGCCCCATCCGCTTGCACTCTTGCAGGAAGAAAGTGACCTTGCTGATATCGTTCTTGTTGTTGGTCAGCACGCTAGCCATGAACTCCGCTGGGTAGTGAGCTTTGAGGTAGGCGGTCTGAAAAGCGACGAAAGCGTAGCAAGTAGAGTGCGACTTGTTGAAAGCGTAGGAAGCGAAAGCCTCCCAGTCTTTCCAAATTTTCTGCAGTTTATCTTTGGGGTGGCCCCGTTCCGCTCCGCCTTCCAGGAACTTGGGGTGGAGCATGTCGATGATCTTCTTCTTCTTTTTGCCCATGCCCTTGCGGAGCATATCGGCCTGGCCTTTGGTAAAGCCAGCTAGCTTTTGCGAAAGCAGCATCACCTGCTCCTGGTAAACTGTGATGCCGTAGGTCTCCTCCAGGTACTCCTCCATTTCTGGCAAGTCATAGGTCACTGGTTTGCGCCCGTGCTTGCGGTCAATGAACTCCGGTATATACTCCAGGGGCCCCGGCCGGTAGAGAGCGTTCATGGCGATGAGGTCCTCGAAGGCAGAGGGAACGAGCTCTTTCATGTACTTCTGCATACCCGCGCTCTCGTACTGGAAAATGCCGATGGTCTCGCCCCGCTGGAAAAGCTCGTAGGTGGTTTGATCGTCGAGGGGCACCATGTCCATATCCAGCTTGATGCCGTGGTTGCGCTCTACCATTTCCACCGCCTTTTTGATGATGGTGAGCGTTTTCAGGCCCAGGAAGTCCATCTTGAGCAGGCCGGCATCCTCCGCCACGCTATTGTCGAACTGCGACACCAGCATGCCCGTCTCCGTATCTGCCTTTACTGGCACGTACTTGGTGATCTCATCCGGCGTAATGACGACACCGCAGGCGTGGATGCCCGTATTCCGCACTGAGCCTTCCAGCTTTTTGGCGGTCTGAATCATCTTGCCGATTTGGTCTTCGCCCGCTGCCAATTGGCGGAACTGGTAGGCTTTGTCAAGTTCTTCAGAGTTGAGTGCGTCTTTGAGTTTTTCATCCACATCCTGATCAGCCAGGACCTTCTTCAGGGTCGCCTTCAGGTGATTGGGAAAGGCCTTAGCTACCCGGTCTACTTCGGGCAGGGGCACATCCAGCACCCGGCCGACATCCCGCAGGGACATCTTAGCTGCCATAGTACCGTAGGTGACAATTTGGGCCACCTGGTTTTGCCCGTACTTGTCGATCACATAGTCGATGACCTTCTGCCGCCCCTCGTCGTCGAAGTCGATGTCGATATCCGGCATGGAGATGCGCTCCGGGTTGAGGAAACGCTCGAACAGCAGATCGTACTTGATGGGATCCACATTGGTGATGCCGATGCAGTAGGCTACAGCAGAACCGGCGGCGGAGCCTCTGCCTGGCCCTACGGAAACGCCCATCTCGCGTGCGGTGGTGGTGAAGTCCTGTACGATGAGGAAGTAGCCAGGGTAACCCGATTGCTCAATGACGGAAAGCTCGAAGTCGAGGCGTTCCTTGATCTCAGGCGTAATGGTGCCGTAGCGGGCTTTGGCCCCCTCGAAGGTGATATGCCGCAGGTACTCGTCTTGGGTTTTGAATTGCTCAGGCATGGGGAAAGCCGGCAGCAGAATGTCTCTAGCCAGCTTCAGGTGCTCTACCTTGTCGTAGATTTCCATGGTATTGTCGACGGACTCCGGCACGTCGCCAAAGAGCTGGTTCATCTGCGCCTTTGACTTGAAGAAGAAGTCGGAGCTGGGGAACCGGAAGCGCTCTTTTTCCTCTACTAGGCTGTTGGTGTTGATGCAGAGGAGGATATCGTGCGGCACGTAATCCTCCTCTTCCAGATAATGGGAGTCGTTGGTGCAGATCACTTTGATGTTGTACTGCCGGGCAAATTTCAGCAGCTGCTGGTTGACGTCCTCCTGGCTAACGCCCAGGCCGTCGATGTTCTCGAGCCCCCGGTGGCGCTGCAATTCGATGTAGAAATCTTCCCCGAATAAGTCGAGCCACCAGCGTACCATCTTTTCGGCTTCCTCTACCCGACCGTGCAGTATGGCCTGGGGTATTTCTGCGCCGATGCAGCAACTAGTGGCAATGACCCCTTCGTGATGCTGCAGGAGCAGCTCCTTGTCGATACGCGGAAATTTGCTGTACTGCCCTTCTATGAAGCCGAGGGAACAGAGCTTAGACAGGTTTTCGTACCCTTTTTGGTTTTTAGCCAGCAGCAATTGGTGGTAACGCCGGTCTTTTTCTCCCTTAGCGCGGGAGAAAGACTTGCGGTGGCGATCCTCGACCAGATAAAATTCACAACCGACGATGGGCTTCAGGTCGCGCTTTTCTGCCTCCGCCACAAACTTGAAAGCCCCGAACATATTGCCGTGGTCGGTCAGGGCAACCCCTTTCTGCCCGTCCTGTGCGGCTTTGTCCATCATGGCACTGATTTCGGAAGCTCCGTCGAGCAAAGAATACTGCGTATGGCAATGAAGATGTACAAAGTCTGGCATGGCGAATCGGTTTCAGTTTGGTGGCCCAGGATTACTTGCTGCGCCATCGTGGGATGGCTTTTAGCGTATACCGCAACTCGAGTGGCTTGCCCGTTGCTCGGCGAACCAGGCGGTTCAGCAGCGTGCTGCTGCGAAAAGGTTCAGCCTTCAAACCTTTTCATCTATTGCAGTAGAACAACTAAAATAAGGCTTTCGGTTGGGCTGCGGAATTTTTTTTCAGGCGAGTTTTCCACAGCTTGTTGCTTAACGCCGCTGCAGGACATCCAAACTGTCTTTCACCACCAGCTCCCAGGCACGGTCCAGTTCCTCCCGCTCTGGCCAGTGCTCTTTGTCAAAACGCCAAATGGTTTCCTTGACGCAGTCCAGGAAGAGGGCGTAGTCAGCGGGCTGCACCCCTATGGCTTCGTGCTGCTGCGCCAGCTTTCGCAGCCGCTGCTTCATGGCAGTGGAGACCGAGGGGAACTGCAGCAAACGTTCCATGGCCAAGTCCAGCATGCGGTGTTGATAGCGCCAGATGCGGTCTTCCGGATAGCCGTGGGCAGCCTGACGGGCTTTCCAGGCTTTGTCGAAAATATCCCTGGCGTGGGGTGCTTCCTGCAAGTACTCTTCGTAGAAGGCTTCGTAGAATCCCTCTTCCCGGCGGCAACGGGAATAAGCATTGCGTAGCTTTCGTATAAGAGCTTGCTCGGGATGTTTGTCAAATGGCTCACCGCTCTCCCATATGGCTTGAATGGCATCAAGGACCTCCTGCATATCCACGAAGCGGTCCTCCGGCTGGTAGCTCAGCATCCGGCGGATGGCCTGCACAAAATCGGGCGGGCATAGGGTATCCTTCAATTCTTCTTCCAGCAATTCTGGATGTTCTTCGAAGGCCATCCGTTTGCGCAAAATATCCAGTATGGTCTCCCCCCGGAAGAAAGGCTGATTGGAAAACAGCTCTATGGCGATTAGGCCGAAAGCGTACTGATCGGAGAGCGGGGTGGAGCGGTCCGTATTGATTTGCTCCGGGCTCCAGTACATGGAGAATAGGCGTATGCGCTCGAAGGTCCGCTTCATGTAGGAAGCGCGAACCACTTGGAAGGGCGATAGCCGAGGCCCTCTTTTCTTATCGATGAGGATGTTGCTGGGCCAAAGGTTGTTGTGTACCAGGCCGTCGGCATGGCCCTGGTAGAGGGCGCGCGCCATGGTGTACAGCATTTCCTTGATTTCCCGCAATTGGTAGGGCCAGCCCTTCGCCAGGCGGTCGGACAAGCGCATACCGTCTATAAACTCCGTGACAATATAGCGGGGCGGCGCTTCCAGGCCTTCATCCAAGATGCTGATGATGCCGTCCAGGCCAGATAGCTGTTTGGCTTTCGCCAAATCCTCCCGTATGTTCTCCAGGTTTTCATCATCAATGACCGATAGCGGTTTGATGACTTTGATAGCTACTTTTCTGGGCGTTGCTGTCACCTCATCAACCTGCTCGGCTTTGTAAATTACGGCGTTATCGCCGGAGCTGAGGCGTTGTAAGTTCTGGTAGCGGGACGATAGTTTATTCTCTAAAAGGCATTGAAACTCTGCCTCGTTTTTGGCTAAAGTAATTTGTACCAGGTCTTCTTCGTTCTCCTCTACCTCCCCCTCGGCAGTTCGGCGTATGTGTTCGAGCAGCTGCAGCAAAGAGCGTTTGATTTGCAAGAGCCGCACCTGCTCTTCTTCGCCGGTGATGGCCAGCTCCAGGCGTTCCTTCTTTAAGTCGTTGTAGTTGCTGAGCAGGAGAGAGACCGAAACATGGTATTCATTGTAACGGACCATAGGGCGCAATTCCTCGAAGACCCGTTCCAGTTCGTTTTGCTCAATTAGGGATTGAAGGTGATCCAGGTTGTTCTTAAGTGCTTTCATTGTGATGGATCGTTAGGTATAGAACCTGCAAGCGTGCAGAGACTAAATTGGGGTTGCCAGCTGTGCTTTTCTTTAAAATCACGATATACACATCTGGTTCAATTTAAACTGTTTTCCGGGCAGAAAAATTGCCAATTACCTGCAGCCGGCTCATTCGATGGCCTTTTCACACCGAAAGCCGGCTGCCTCTGATTCGATTGCCACTCGGGCCTGGGAGAAGGCTCCTCCATACGACTACTAGGCTTAAGTTCACCAGCTTGGTGAGGGCAATAGACAATGCTCCCAATACGGCCCAAGAGCCGAACTGGGTGGGGATGACAATGGAGCTAGGCTACGTATTTTTGCAGGTAGAAGCTGGCATCCTGTACCGTTTCTATAGCTTCAACTTCTTCCTTAGACAGATAGACATTGAAACGGGTTTCCAGCTCTGCAATCAGCAACAGGAGGTCAATGGCATCAAGATGTAGATCCTCCTTCAGGCGACTGTAGGGGTGAATATTGGAAACCGGCATGTTGAGCCTCCAACTGATGAGATCGATGATGCGGCTTTGCAAAGGGGCCGCTGCAGCCTGAGAGAAGGGATGATTTGTCATAGCAATATTTTGCAATGGTATAAATTCGATGTAGATAACGAACAGCTTCCTGCATTGGTTGCCTGAGCTTTTTCGATTTGGTCGAAAAAACGATGCTTTGCGGCGGCCGCCAGCCCCTTTTGAAAGATTAAGGGAAGCCTTCCCAACGGACTTCCCCATCCTGGCGAATGCTTCTGTATCTATTTACGGGCAACGGCCTCGGATGCCCCGCTCACTTTCTGCTGGTAGAACTTCCAACACTCCGCAGCAACATCTCTGCCCAATTGCAAGCCTGCGATATTGTCGGCTTGGATGTGGTAGCCTCCCAGCACCCTTGACCTCCCCGCCATATCAGCCGTTTCGGTGAAGGTGGGAAACTGCAGCGTCACTGTGTCTCCCAGGTGATTGGGGTGGGTAAGCGCACCGGCCACCAGCCTTGCGCTCTCGCCAAATTCATCGCTGCCGGTATACCGGCGCAGCGCTTCTGCACAGGCTCCGCTGACGGTGCTGTGGCCAGAGGTATAGCTTGGAAACGGCGGGCAAAGAAAAGTGGCCGGAGAATAGGGCCGCCACTGCTGGCCTTTCATTTTTATCATGCCTTTGCCGGGGCCGCCCCAGCCAGTGATCTCCTGATCTTCAAAGTACTCGTGAACCAAAGCGTAGGGACGGGCAAAGTCGTAGTACATCTTGGAGTCCCAGGACGCAATGAATGCATCCATAGCGGTCATTTGGTTAAGGAAGTACATTTTGACATCCTCGTCCAGGGTATGCTGGTCCCGGCGGGATACGTCCTGGGCAAATTTCAGCCAGTGGCCGGCTTGCTGTACGGACTGTGGGCCATCGCGCATGAACTCCACCAGTGCTTTTTGATGGTCAGTGAGCTTGGCTTGCAGGTCAACCACTTCCTGCACTTCTTTTTTCAGCTGCTCAGAACCCAGCTTGGGCGGCGGGCCGGGCCGGAATTGGTCAGCAGATTTTATGCCGATGGGCTTTACTTCCTGCCAGTATGGCGTCAGGCAGCCTGGAGCGAATTTCCCGCCTTTCCCATCTGAGAAGTACTTGGGTTGCCAACGGTTGATGTCCACATTCTCATCCGGGGAGTTGACTGGCTCGTAGCCCGTGTAATCAGCGTAGGGGGTTCCGCCCCGCGCTCCGTACTGATTAGCACCGTCGCTTTTTCGGGCTTCTATCACTGCCTGAGCAGCCAGGTACCCGATGCCCTCGGGCGTACTGCCATCCATAGAGATCAGCTCCGGGTCGTACCCCAGGCCATACATGAACCCCCTGAACATCGTGCTATCGGCAGGGTAATACTCTAGCATAGCGTGGTAGGCAGCATAACTGATGGCTTTTTCCTTGTTCTCCAGGATACGCTCGCCCCCGGGGCGGCGGCCTATGGCCTGCAGGTAAACGGCGGAAGCTTTGCCATCGTACCTCGACCAAGCATCGTATACCGCTACAAAGATAAGGCCCAGGCAGCGGGAAGTAATCGTGGGCCGTGGGGTGAACCGCTCGGTATCGTAAGCGGTAGCAGTCAAGGCCATTTTGCCCCACTTATAAGCCACATTATCAGCTCCAGCAGGTTCGGCGGTATTTGTGGCAGGCTGATCGGTGGTAGCCTTGGGGCTTGTCTCTGGCCCTTGACAGTTGATAACCGCCAAGCCCAGAAACAACCATAGAAGGTTTAGTTGCTTTTTCATTGGGTCATTTAGTTTAGTATTTCTTGTACGACACAGCACGGTATGCGGAAGCAGGCTCTTCTATCGACGGGGGATCGCAAACACGGCAGGAAAGGGTAGGAAAACTCTCAAGCCATAGCAACGGATTGGCTAATATTGCTATTCCACACTAATTTACATATCGGGGGCCAGCTTTCCAAAAAGTAGCGGGCTATAAACAGTTCAGAGCTCGTAGTTCGGGCCGAGCTCTTCGTTTTTTTCGGCGTAGAAATCATCGATGATACGGACAACCTCCTCGGCATTATCGACAATGGGCATCAGGTCGAGGTCGGCGGGGTTAACGTTTTGGTGGTTTTCCAGCATGGTGGCTTTGATCCATGCTTTCAGGCCGCCCCAGAAGGTGCTGCCAACCAGGATGATGGGTACCTTTTTAATCTTGTGAGTTTGTACCAGCGTAAGGACTTCAAACAGCTCATCCATGGTGCCAAAACCACCCGGAAGCGCCACGAAGGCCTGGGCGTACTTCACAAACATGACCTTGCGGACGAAGAAGTAGCGGAAACTGAGGTTAGCATCGAGATCGACGTACTGATTAGAGCCCTGCTCGAAGGGCAAGTCGATGTTGAGCCCGACCGAGCGCCCGCCGTAGAGGTGCGCCCCTTTATTGCCGGCTTCCATAATACCCGGCCCGCCGCCGGTGATCACGCCGTACCCCGCCTCCGTCAGCAGGCGGCCAATGTCGACGGCAACTTTGTAGTATTTGTCCTCAGGTTTGGTTCGGGCGGAGCCAAATACCGAGACGCAGGGCCCCGTTTCGTTCAGGCTTTCGAAACCTTCTACAAATTCGGAAATCACCTTGAACATAGTCCAGGAGTTCTCTCCTTTGAGCGTGCGGCCCCACTGCCGCATCTGGTGTTTTTTTACATGGTTATCGGTCATAGGTCAGGTTTTTTGCTGAGCGAAGCTGCACGCTAAAGCGCCTGTCCCTCAATGGTCGAAGGACAGGCGCTCAAGAACAGCTGCGCTTTGATGCCTTGCTCGCTGCATGGGCTAATGAAGACAACTTATGCTCAAAAATAGTTTTTTTTGCCGAATTGTTAGTGGCTCATCCACCGGATTTATCGGCCATGAGCAGTAGGGCTTGAGTACTGCAAGCAGCTCGGTTTGCACAGCAGAGGTACAGTCAAATGCCCTTAAGAAATGCCAACCGTTGCTGCTTCGGCATCACTGCAGCCATGCTCAAGCGTTCTGGTACATCTCCAGCTGTTCATCAATGAAACGGATGATTTCTTCTCGGCTGTCGAATCGGGCAAAGACATCTTTAAGCCGCTGAGAAGGGGCTGCGCTCGTTGGCAGGACGTACTGCTCTACGTCTTCGGCAGCGATGCGGCCTTTACTGAGGATCACTAGCCGCTCTATGGCATTGCGCAGCTCTCGGATATTGCCGGTCCAGTTGACTTGAGCGAGCAACTCCAGGGCGGCTGGCGCGATTGTTTTTTTGGAAGTACCGTATTCTTGGCAGACCTGGGCGACGAAGTGCTTGGCGAGCACAGGAATGTCTTCCCGCCGGTCGTTGAGAGCCGGCACCTTGATGATGATGACCGCCAGACGGTGGTAGAGGTCTTCGCGAAACCGCCCGGCTTCGATCTCCTTGCGCAGGTCTTTATTGGTAGCCGCGACTACCCGAACGTCTACCGGAATGGACTTATCGCCCCCTACGCGGCTGATGCGGTTTTCCTGCAGGGCGCGCAGGACCTTCGCCTGGGCAGAAAGGCTCATATCCCCGATTTCGTCTAGAAATAAGGTGCCGCCCTGGGCTTGTTCAAATTTTCCGATGCGCTGCTTGTTGGCGGAGGTGAAAGCGCCTTTTTCGTGGCCAAACAGCTCGCTTTCGATCAGCTCAGAGGGGATAGCGGCACAGTTGACCTCCACAATGGGGTGGTCAGCCCTAGCACTTTTCTCGTGCAGCCAACGGGCTACCAGCTCCTTGCCGGTGCCATTGGGGCCGAGGATAAGCACGCGGGCATCAGTGGGGCCTACCCGCTCTATGGTTGCTTTCATTTGTTTTACGCCGTCGGATTCCCCAATGATTTCCTGTACTTTTGATTTGGACACCTTGCGCTTCAGCATCTTAGTTTCTGTCACCAGGTTGGACTTGTCCATCGCGTTGCGGATGGTGATCAGCAGGCGGTTGAGGTCGGGCGGTTTAGAGATGAAGTCAAAGGCTCCTTTCTTAACGGCTTCTACTGCGGTATCGATATTGGCGTGCCCGGAAATCATAACCACCGGGGTATCGGGTGCCAGCAGCCGTACGCGCTCCAGCGCTTCCATGCCATCCATCTTGGGCATCTTGATGTCCATGATCAACACATCGTACTGACTGCGCTTGAGCTTTACCAGGCACTCCATGCCATCGGTAGCTTCCTCTACTTCGTATTTTTCGAACTCCAGTATTTCGCGCAGGGTGCGGCGGATGCTCTTTTCATCATCGACGATTAGGATTTTAGCCATACTTGAAAACCGGTTTT
>CAYNIT010000019.1:0-33272 GCA_964397205.1 uncultured Phaeodactylibacter sp.
ATTATCGCCGTAGTGGCCCCACAAGGACTTGAGCCTTGGACCTACTCATTATGAGTCAGCCCCGATAGCTATCGGGGTAACCAGCTGAGCTATGGGACCAAAAAATCTGCGCAAAACTAAGGATAAAACCCTTTCCCCGCAAGCAAAGTTCCGAGCAAAAAAGAAAATGCCTTCCAGCTTCAGACTTAGGCGGCTGGAAGGCATTACGGCGGAGGTTACTCACTTTTATCCAAGTGCACATCCATCTGCGGAAAGGGAATGCCGATGCCGTTGTCGTCAAACTGCTTTTTGATGCGCTCAAAGAAGAGTTTGTAAGCCGGCCAGAAGTTGTCATTTTTCGCCATAAAGCGTACGGCAAAGTTGACAGAGCTGTCCGCCAGTTCCTTGACGAAGATATCGTAGCCTGCATCCAGTTCGATATCCGGTAAGCCTTTGACTACCTCCTCGATAATCTGCTTGGCCTTATCGATATCGTCGTCGTAGCCGATGCCCACGGTCAGGTCATGCCGGCGGATGCCCTGTGCGGTGTAGTTCTGAATAGCGTTGCTCGTGATCTGCCCGTTCGGGATGATAATCAGCCGGTTGTCCAGGGCGATCAACACAGTGTGGAAAATATGAATATCCGTGACCGTTCCTGCGTGGCCGTTGGACTCAATGAAGTCTCCGACTTTGAAAAACTTGAAGATCAGGATCAGCACACCGCTGGCGAAGTTCGCCAAGTTGCCCTGCAGGGCCAGGCCCACCGCGAAGGCTAAGGCACTGAAAATAGCGATGAAGGAGGTCACTTTAATGCCGAACATAGAAGCTACACTCAGCAAGAGCAGTACCTTCAGGCCGATACTGATCAGCGAGCCCAGAAAGTCCCGGACAGCCTCATCCTCAATGCTGCGTTTCATGGCTTTTTTCGCCACATTACTGATTCTGCCGATCACCCAGAAGCCAATAATGAGGGTAAGGATCGCGCCAATTACCTGCATCGCGTAGGTGGCGATAAATCCCTGAATAGACTCTAAAATCTGCTGAATGTCCATAGACGGTTAAAAGGTTATTTTAAGTGAAATAGTTTTGATTCTGCTAGCCTCCAGCGACGTTCTATGCAAAGGCGGTGCCGGAAAGTCGCGAAAAAAAAGCACAGTACCACAATATTTTTCGTGAATTATCTGGGCAATATTTAAAATTGCCTCCTACCGAAGCAAAAAAGGTTGGCACTATAATCATTCCGCTCTGATCGCTAACGGTAGAATGCCTTGATACGCCACAAAAGCAGCAAGCCCATCTGTCTCCAGTGTACTACCAATCAGGATAGAGGCGCTGGCTTGGCACCGCCGTTGATGATGGCTGGGTCGACAGCTTGCTGGTCGAAGTGCACATCCATCTGCGGGAATGGGATGCTGACGCCCGCTTTGTCGAATTCTTTTTTCACGTGTTCGTGCATGTAAAAGTAGGTAGCCCAGTAGTCCTCACTCTTGATCCAGGGGCGGACCAAGAAATTGACGGAGCTGTTGCCCAACTCGGATACTTTGACGAGCGTCTCCGGTTCGTCCAGCACATACGGGCAGGCTTTAGCTACCTGCGTGATGACCTCGCGCGCCTTGTCGATATCATCCCCGTAGCCAATCCCGAACGTCATGTCGACGCCCATAGTGCCTTGGCCTGAGATGTTGGTGATGACATTGCCCGTCACCACGCTGTTGGGCACGATGATCCGGCGGTTATCCAGCGTTTTGAGAATGGTGTTGAATACCTGTATGGCGACCACATGGCCGGTCTGCCCGCCGCCAATTTCTACCAAATCACCGACTTTATAAGGCTTAAAAATGAGAATAAGCACCCCGCTAGCAAAGTGAGCCAGGCTGCCCTGCAGGGCTATACCCACCGCGAACGCCAGCGCGCCAAACAGGGCTACAAAGGAGGTGGTTTCGATACCGAACATGCTCGCCACGCTGAATAAAAGCAATACCTTCAAGCCTACGCTGACCAACGAGCTCAGAAAAGGGCGGATGGTTTGGTCAATGTTGCGCTTCTCCATACTGCGCTGCAGCAGGTGGGTGATGCGCCCAATGACCCAAAAGCCGATGATAAGCGTAAGCCCTGCACCAGCCACTTTGGGGAGATAAGCCGTTACGAGCCGGCCGAGCTCTTCGAGGTTTAGCAATTGATCCATTTTGAGTTGCGTTTTGTTTTGACGTTATGAATCTACCAGTTCTGTCATTTCAGACGTGAAGCCGGCAAAAGGTCACAGCTTCGGCGAGCCTGAAAATGACCACCGTCGGTACAATAAGCCATCTCCTCGATTTATGAGAATCGAAATATGTAATTTTTATGCCGAAATGGTATACCAAGGAGGAAGCGCTGCGCCAATTGCAACGCTACTGTGCCTACCAAGATCGCTGCCATCAAGAAGTGCGCCAAAAGCTGCGCGACATGGGGGTGTATCCGGACTGGCAGGATGAGATTATGCTAGAATTGCTGGAAGACAATTTTTTGAACGAAGAGCGTTTTGCCCGCAGTTTCGTCAGAGGCAAATTCCGCATGAAAGGCTGGGGGCGCCAGCGCATTCTGCGGGAGCTCAAGCTGCGCAAGATCTCCGACTACTGCATCCGCAAAGCGATGGAGGAAATCCCGGCGGATGCCTACGAAGCCAGGCTGCGCCAACTGCTGGAGAAGAAATTGTCCGGCTTGAAAGAGCCTAATCCCTGGAAGCGCAAACAGAAAGCAGCCAATTTTGCTTTGCAACGGGGCTTCGAGCCTCAGCTGGCTTGGAGCATCCTGCACGAATTGACAGACAGCAATCCCTAAGCCGCTGGTATCGGGATGCTGACAAAAACGGACTTACAGCAGCGCTGCGTTTGCTTCCTGCCCGGCTATGGCTTATCTTACCAATACTTATTTAATTGCAGGAAACAGCCTCAGCCGCGCTACAGGTTGATTCAGGAAGCTGACTTTTGGCGAAATGTGGTTTGCCCCATTTGCTTGCCTGCATTATCTTTAGCTGCACCCTGTTTTATTACTTTCAAAACAAGAAGTGTCATGAAAAATCGTCAACCCTCACTAGACTCATTCAAATCTGCTGCCATAGACAAAGCGGAGTGCCGCTCCGTAAAGGGAGGCTACAAGTACGGCCCTTCCAATTTTGGCTCCTACGGCTCCTACATTTGGGAAAATATGGACATACGCGATTACTCCGGGCAGGCCAGCACCAAGGGCAACCTGCGGCCGAATAATACAGAACTGCGCCCTATGCTGCGCTAGTGGATTCTTTGTATTTGCGCTGTACTACTTCAGCGAAGGTCATCCCCTCCGTTTTGCTTTCCAGCCAAGCTAAAATATCAAATACCTTAGTGAAGAACGCTTTGGTCTGTGGTTGTTGAGAGAGGTCTTCGAACTCTGCTTTCAAGGAGTTATAGGCCTCTCTCAGCGCTTTGGTAGAGGGAGCTTCCAGCGCTTGCCGGATGAAGTTCAGGGTGAGGCGCTCTACTTCGTACAACTGCCCTCTTTTTTTGAGAAACCGATAGGTGGAGCGCAGCAGAGACTCCAGCAGCTCGTAATGGTTCAGCTCGAAGTGGACGATCAGGTTGAGCATGCGCGCCGCTCCCTGCAGGTGCGGGCGCTCCACCGTTTGCGGCAGCTCCAGCCAGTCGTTCAGATAGTCTAGCGCTTCCTCGTATTGCCCCGCACCGAAGGACAGATAGAAATAAAACAAGAAAAAAGACTGCGTTTGGAAAGGGGCTTGATTGAACCGCTTCAGCTCCTGCAGATGCTCCTGCAGAGCACGGTACCCCTCCTCAAATCGGCCGGTGGTGATGCAAAGGGAAAACATGCCCTGATAGTACTGCCGGTGAATTTTCAACTCGTCATCTGCAGTAATAGGCTCGACCGAGCGCAATTGAGCCAGCAACTGTTCCAGCTCTTCATTCTTGCCCAGTACACCGCAGCTCATGATTGCGTTGCTCAGCGCCGCTATGTATTCCGATACGTCCTCCTTAAGATAGTGGGGCTGCGACTCCATCAGCGATATCAGCTGCTGGCTGCTCCGATAAAACTCCTGCAGTTCCGCATTGGCGAAGTAGTACACGGAAAGCGCCCGGTAGTAAAGCACCTTGGCCTGATGAGAATCTGCCAAGGCAAATTCCCTGAGCAAGGGGGTATCGACGATATCCGATAGAGTCTGTTTCAGCTCACTGGAGCGAGCAGTTTTTTTACGAGTCGCTACGAGCAGCCGGAAAAAAGTATTGCGGTAGTCGGCAATGGTCTTAAGCCGTTCCAGCACCCGGCGCTCCTCCTGCTCTATCCGGTGCAGCTCTCGGTCCAGGTAGTCCACTTTAGCCTGGGTGTAGGCGATTTGTTTCTCCCACTCCAGTATCTCCAGCAGTTCCCGGAAGCGTTCGTACCTCTGCGCCAATTTACGGGCTTTTTTCAATACTTCCTTGCAGTCCTCAAACAAGGAGCGCCGAAACAGCACGCGGACGCTCAGCAGCAAGTGTTTAAGCCGATAGGCGACAGAGCTTTTCTCATCGTAGGCCTGCAGGCTTTTCAAGATCATCTCATAGAGGTAGCCTTTCAACTCGGAGTACTTGCGGCTCTGAATTTCACGAGAGCCATATATCTGCTCCTTCAGCGCTTCATCGTCGAATGCTGATTGCTGTTCGATGGCATCGAAGAGCTGAAGGTATTTATTGTCTTTGCCGTTTTGTGCACCAGCCAAGACTTTGAAATAGCGCTTCTCCGGCCCAGAGAGCGCGTGCACCAGGCGGTACAGCTTGTTCGATGGCGTTTTTGGCATAATTGTCCCTTCTGTTTGAGGGTGATCGAAAACCGGCAAAGCCGGCAAGTTGGACAAATATATAAAATTCTGAAACCTGACAATAAGGGGATTTTGGATTGCTTTTGCCCCCCAAGCGGCCCTAATATTATTGCTAGTAATGGATTAACGTGAAAATCATATAACATATGAAGATGATTAGCTTGAAACCTCAGCATCCGCCATATCGCCGCAGCGCCGAGTTGCACACCCGCTCCGACGACCCCAAAATACCGCTGCCCACCTTGGATGGTTTTTTGCTAAGGAGGATAAATCGGATCAGCCACCTTAGCGCTGAAGGGAATTATACCCGGCTGTTTTACCATGATGGTGAACAAGAACTGGTTTGTAAAACGCTGAGCGATACAGAACAGCTGCTAGAATTTTATCCGCAATTTGTGCGCGTGCACCGTTCCCATACCGTCAATTTAGAGTGGGTGGAGCGCTATACAAGGGGCAAAGGCGGGACAGTTCACATGGAGAACGGCAGCAGCATCAGCGTGTCCCACAGCCGCAAGGCAGCTTTCCTGAGGCGGATGGAGGAGTACTTTGGTTATGCAAGCTAACCGGTGCTGGTTTCCTGCTGAAGTAGTCTGGCAAGCTTGGGCCAGGCGGTGAACCATCCCCCGTTTGTCCGGTTGAGGCAGTATGACGCAAATAACACACCAATGACGATTCTTCAGCAATACCTGGAAGCCAACCGGCAAGTCGAGAACGAACATCAGCAAACCGAACTGGAGCTAGAAACAGGCGAAATCCCCAAGGAGCTACACGGGACTTTTTTTCGGAATGGCCCCGGGCACCTAGAGCATCAGGGCGTTTTGTACCAACACCTCTTTGACGGAGACGGCATGATTAGCGCTTTCGCCTTCGAGGAGGGAAAAGTGCGCTATAGCAATCGCTTTGTGCGGACCAAAGAATTCAAAGCAGAGGAGAAAGCTGGCAGGATGCTCTACCGGAGCTTCGGCACCAACGTACCCGGCGGTTTCTGGCGCAATTTCATGCGGATGCAGTTCAAAAATGCCGCCAACACCAACGTGATTTATCATGGCGGCAAACTCCTGGCGCTTTGGGAAGGGGGCCTGCCGCACGAAATTGACCCGCTCAGCCTGAAGACGATTGGCCGCTACGATTACGATGGGGTGCTCCTCAATGATTTTTCTATGGTGGACCGCCTTGTCATGCCGGAACTGCCCTTCTCCGCTCACCCGCGCCTGCACCCCGATACTGGAGTACTGCACAACTTTGGCACGGCGACCGGCGCTCAGCAGCAGCTGCTGCTCTACCAGGTCAGTCCACAGGGGGAAGCCCGTATCACGCACCGCATCCCCATGAAAGAGCTCTACTTCACCCACGATTATGTGCTGACGGAGCAGGGGCAGCATATTTTCTTTCTCATCCCTATCGCCTTCAAGCTCTGGCAAGCCTTCCTGGGCCTGAAACCACCGGTGGATGCGCTGCAGCGGCAGCCCGATCAGGGCATCAAAATCTTGGTGGTCGACGGGGAGGAAGTCCGGGAGTACACCGCCGACTATCGCTTCATCTTTCACTTTGCCAACGGTTACCAGCGCGAAGATGGCGCCCTCATCGTCGATGCATTCACTATGCCCGATTTCCCGCTCTCCTTCAATCTGCACCGTGGTTTTGCCGGCGAGGCAGTGGAAGGGGCAGCCGGTGAACTTACGCGTTACACCCTCCAACCCGGAGCAGAGCGGGCGCAGCAGGAATCCCTGAGCCCTTACCCCTCGGAGTTTCCCGCTTTCCGGCCGGAACGGACCGGAAAACCCTACAGCTACGCCTGGGGCATTGGCAACCACCCGGACAAGGATCGCGAGTTGATACACGGCATCGTGAAATTCGAAATAGAACAGCGGCAGACACGGTGGCGGGACTATTACCCCTGGCTAACTGGCGAACCGGTCTGGGTAGCCAAACCCGGCACCCAAGGAGAGGACGAAGGCTGGCTGCTCTTGCTTACCTACGATCCAGAGCAAGACCGCACCCGCCTGCACATCCTGGAAGCAGATAACTTGGCAACAGTGGCTATCGCCCGGCTGCCCCACAACGTCCCATTGGTGTTTCACGGCAACTGGGTGCCAGAGGTTTTCCACTGAGGCGCAAAATCCTACCTTTGCGGAAAAGCAACTGCCCATGAGGATCGCCATCAACACGCGATTTCTGTTGTCCGAAGGCTTGGAAGGCATCGGCCGCTACACCTACGAGCTTTGCCGCCGGCTGGTAGCAGCCCACCCCGAGCACCAATTCTTGTTCCTGTTTGACCGCCCCTTTGAGGAAAGGTTCCTATTCGGTGAGCAGGTAGAAGGCAAAGTGGTGCCGCCTCCCGCCCGGCATCCGCTGCTTTGGTATCTGTGGTTTGAATGGGCCTTGCCCCCCGTGCTGAAGCAGTGGCGGGCTGATGTGTTTTTTTCGCCCGACGGGTATGCCTCTCTGCGTACTGCCGTTCCGACTTTAATGACCATCCACGATCTGGCCTTCGAGCATTTCTCAGACAACATACCCTTCCTGGCATACCATTACTGCCGGTACTTCACGCCGCGCTATTGCCAACGGGTAGAGCGGATTGCCACGGTATCGCACTATACCCGGCAGGATATCGAGCAGCGGTACGGCGTTTCCAGGAATAAAATCAGGGTATGCGGCAATGGTTGCCGGGAGGGTTTTTATCCGCTTTCCGATACCGAAAAGGAAGCGTCTAGGCAACGCTTTGCCCAAGGTGAACCCTACTTTTTGTACATCGGCGCCATTCACCCCCGCAAGAACGTGCATCGCCTGATAGCAGCCTTTACCGGTTTTAAAGAACGAACAGGCAGCCAAGTTCAGCTGCTGCTGGCGGGCCGATTCGCCTGGCAAACCGGGAGGGGGAAGACCGCTTACGATAATTCGCCCTTCCGGCAGGACATCCATTTCCTGGGGTACGTTCCCGACGAGGATTTGCCGGTGCTGCTGGGCGGTGCCCTTTGCTTTGTCTACCCTTCCCTGTTTGAGGGGTTTGGGCTGCCCCTGATCGAGGCCATGCAGGCGGAAGTGCCCATCATTACTTCTGATCTTGCCTCTATGCCAGAGGTAGCTGGCCCGGCTGCCCGGCTGGTGAATCCGGAAGCAACAAATGCTATCGCGCAAGCTATGCAGGAAATAGAAGAAAAGCCAGCTCTGCGCCGGCAGCTGATACAAAAGGGGCGGCAGCAGCGCGACAAGTTCAGTTGGGATGAGGTGGCAGCGGTAGTGGATGATATGCTGATGGGCCTCTACGGAGCGGCTGGCTGATTTTCCGCTTCCTTAAGAGATGCTATGTTAGCATTTCTTAAAACCAAGGGCGGACAAGATCGAGTCTACGGTGCGCTTTTCAGTAATCTTGCCAGCTGTTTGCCGGGCCCCTTTGGCCAGTTTGCTATACAACGAGCGGCTAGTACTCAGTTGCTTTATGCCATTGATAAGCTGTTCTTGCCTCCGGTGGGGAAGCAACAACCCGTTTTGCTCGTGTTGCAGGACTTCGCAATTACTGCGGTCCGAGACGACCGGTAGGCCATATGCCATAGCCTCGAGCACAGGCATGAGATTGGCCCCGGCCTGGCCGTCGGCCGTTTGCAGGTCCAAAAGCAGATGAGCCTGCCGGAGGTGCCAGTGCGAACTCTTTTCATTGGGGTAGATGATCAGGTTTTCCGGCAAATCGGTCCGTTCAGAAAACTGGCCCTGCACACGCCCGACCTCAGCTTCGATTCGAAGCATGAATTGCATATCCGGCAACCCCTTTGCTAAGTCAATGTAGCGCTCTATGTGTTCGCCGTAGGTGGCAGACGACCTCAGCAGCAGCGTGAATGGGTAAGCCCGTTTTGGGTCGCCCTCCTGCAGGACCTTATTCAGGAAAGGAGTGGGTAAACCGAAGTAGACCACCTTACCCGTTTTGGCACCTAGGCCGTATTGCTCCTTCAGATGCCGGGAAGCAAATAAAGTATGAGTACCCGAGCATCGGCTCAGGCAGCTCAGCAGCTTTCGGCTTATGAATTTGCAGCTGGGCGGAGCGTAAAGGTGAATAAGGATGCGCTTGCCGCCCAGACAAGCAGCAATTGCTGCTCCGGGCGATTGCAGCCCCGGAGCATATACTACCGCTTCTTGCTTGTGGTAACGCCAAACAGCTCGGAAAGCTCGGAATTCTAGCCATAGATGGCCAAGCAGGCCCCTCTTGAAGGGAAAATGCCGAATGATCGGCGAGCCAGGGACAGGAAGCGTAACTACAGGTATCCCTTTTTGTTGCAATTGCCGCTTCAGAGAAGCACAGATGCCATCTTGTTGTCTTGACACCTGAGGCTGTAAAAACACCACTTTTTTATGCCGCCTGTTTTCAGCCATTGTATTTTTGGAGTGAGGTACAGTTTCTGAAATATGCTTCCCAGCAACCTACAAATTACAACCTTTGGTATTTCTAAAGTCATGCCAATTGTAAAGGTGTTAAGGTACAGTGGATTACCAGCGGCGGCTTGCTCGGAGCTTCCAAAAAATGAAACACGATTCCTATTTTGGGAATACATTATTAATCGTACCTTTACTTCTGAGCGTATGGGAAAGGATACTCCTTGCCAGTCATTCATGCCCCCAAGGCCTCTGCCCCATCATCTGATGCGCAAACACACAACACTCTAAGGCTGCCAATTTTCGAACAGATTAATACCCTGACTGTATGGAAACTGCTCTCCGAATCTTCGTCGTGGAGGATGACCCTATGTACCAAAAGATGGTGAAGTATCTGTTAGAGCTCAATCCGGACCACGAGGTGCATGCCTTTTCCGAAGGGCAAGCCTGCCTGGACCACCTGCATCTTGCGCCGGACCTCGTCTCTCTCGACCATTCCCTGCCCGATATGACCGGAGAGGAAGTGCTCAAGCGCATCAGGTCATACAATGAAAACATCGGGGTGATCATACTGTCTGGGCAGCAGGATATCGAAACGGCTGTGAAATTGCTCAAAGAAGGAGCAAGGGATTACATCACCAAAGGGGAAGAAGTAAAGGATCGGCTCCTCAACGCTGTGAACCTGTTCAAGAAAAATCAGGCCCTGCAGCAGGAGGTGGATGTGCTGCGGCAGGAGGTAGCCTCCAAGTATGAGTTCAGCAAATCCATCATCGGCAGCAGCAAGCCTATGCAGCGGGTATTTCAGCTCATGGAAAAGGCCCTACAAACCAACATTACCGTATCTATACATGGAGAAACGGGGACCGGAAAGGAAGTGGTGGCCAAAAGCATTCACTACAATTCGGCGCGCCGCAAAGGGCCCTTCATAGCCGTTAACATGAGCGCCATCCCCTCGGAGCTGGTCGAAAGCGAGCTGTTTGGGTACGAAAAAGGGGCCTTCACCGGTGCTGCTGCCCGTAAAAGGGGGCTATTTGAGCTTTCCGACAAAGGCACGCTTTTCCTGGACGAAGTCGCAGAGCTGGATCCCAGCCTGCAAGCTAAACTGCTGCGGGCCATTCAGGAGCGGGAATTCCTGCGGGTTGGCGGGGAGGCACCCATTCAGTTTGATGCGCGTATTTTAGTGGCTACCCATAAAGACCTGGCGGAAGAAGTCAATGCGGAACGCTTCCGGGAGGACCTCTACTACCGATTATTAGGCCTGACAATTCGGCTGCCCCCCTTGAGAGAAAGGGGAAAAGATGTTATATTGCTGGCTGAACACTTCCTGCGAGAATTTGAAGCGCAGAACAAACTCTCCCAACACAGCCTCAGCAAAGAAGCTAAGAACAAGCTCATGGGCTATGCTTTCCCGGGCAATATCCGAGAACTGCGGGCCGTCATCGAATTGGCAGCAGTTATGGCGAGCAATGCATCCATCCAAGCGGATGACATCCAATTCCATAGCCCCAATAAAGAGGCCAACTTTTTGACAGAAGAAATGACACTGGAAGAGTACAAGCACCGCATCATCCAGCACTTTTTGAAAAAGTACGATGGTGATGTGCTCAAGGTAGCTAGTAAGCTTGACATCGGCAAGTCTACCATCTACCGTATGTTGAAGCAACAAGAGGCATAAGACTAATCCACAAATATGCGCATTACAAAAGCTAAAGAACACGAGCTGTTCTTTGAGCTCTCGCTCGCCGTGGGCAGCTCACTGAACGCCAAAGAAAACGCCGCTGCATTTTTAAAACCGCTTACGCAAAAGCTAGGGGCTAACTCCGCTAGTGTATGGCACCGCAGCTCAGCCGGCGGCTATACCCTTACTTACGCTTACCCGGAGCGCTCCCGGCCCGCCCCTTTCATCAGTGATGAACACCCCATGCTCTTGAGGTTAGCCAAGCAACGCTACTTCCTCATGCGTTTGGAAAGCCCAGATTTTGAGCAGCTGTGGGCATCAGAATACGCTGATGGCCAAGAGGCAGTGGCGCTGTTCCGCATGCAAGGATTCGGGTTTCTTCAGCTAGGCCTGAAGGATACCCAAGAAGACGCCCGCCATTTATCCATGGAGCCCTTGAGCCGGCTGATTGAAAAGTTCGGGCTTTCGCTTGATGCCTGCATGCTGCACGAGCGCCTGCGAGAGCAGCAACGGACTTTCAGCATGATGCAAGAGCAATTAGAACAGAGCGTGTACCGCTACCACGATCTGTTCGAAAACATGTACGATGCACTGCTCTTGCTGGATGAACACGGAAACATTACCAATCTCAACCGGGCAGCCAAAGCAATGCTGGAATACCCGGAGGGCGATCCACTGCCCCACGTCTGCCTCGCCGATTTGGTCCATCCCGATGATCGAGAACAGTCCAAGCGCTTCCTGCAGCAGCTGCGCGAGCAAGGCGCCTACAGCAACTACCGCGGCAGGATCTTAACCCTCAGAGGGAACGTCAAGTTCGTAGAGGTGAACTCCAACGCCATATTCGATGACAACGGGCGATTTATCGGGTCGAGAGATATCGTGCGCGATGTAACAGAACAGATGCATACCGAGCAGCGCCTCAGGCTAGAAAAAGGCTGGCTGGAAGCCATAGTGAAAAACCTGCAGGCTGGCATCGTCCTGGAAGATACAGAAGGCAAAATCGCTCTGGCCAATAAGCAGTTCTGCCATGCTCTGGGCATCACAGCTCCACCGGAAGCGCTCAGCGGAAAAGCTTTCCGGGATGTAGCGGAGGAGTCCCAGTTCTTTTTCGAAAAGCCCGAAAAATTTATGGAGGATGTCCAGCGATGCCCCGAGCAGAATACCCTGGATATAGGCCTGCTGCTGCATACTGTGGATGACCGGATTCTCCGGCGCGATTTTGTGCCCATACACTCCGGGGAGGAACAACTGGGTTGCCTGTGGCAGTACCAGGATGTTACGGCGCAGGAACGTGCCCAGGTACGGATCCGGGAGAGTGAAGAAAAATACCGGGGCATCATGGAGAACATGGAGCTTGGCCTGCTGGAGGTCGATCAAGAAGGGCGCATTACCAAAGCCTACGATCGTTTTGCTGCTATGCTGGGATACGAGGTAGAGGAGCTGCTGGGCCATTACCCCCAAGAGCTGTTTCTGCCCCAGGAGTGCCAAGCGGTGATGGAGCAGCAAAAGGAGGACCGGTTGTCCGGCAAGGCAGCGATCTACGAACTGCAGCTGGAACGCAAGGACGGCAATCGCATTTGGGTGCTGGTTAGCGGCGCTCCTATACTTGATGGGAAAGGGAACGTAATTGGATCCATAGGCATCCACTACGACATCACGGAGCGGAAAATGCTGGAGCGCCACCTCAAGGAAGCCAAACTTCAGGCTGAAAAAGCTCAGCGGGCGGAGCAGCAATTCCTGGCCAACATGAGCCACGAGATTCGCACGCCCATGAATGCGGTTATTGGCATGGCTCACCTACTGGAGGGGACAAACCCTACGGAGACGCAAAGGGAATACCTGAACGCCCTGCGCTTCTCCGCTGACAGCCTCCTATCTCTGATTGATAACGTACTTGATTTTGTAAAGATCGAGTCCGGAGAAGTGGAATTTGAGCATCACCCCTTCAGCCTACAGCAAACGATGAAAGGCTTGCAGCGCACCTATCAATTTCGGGTAAAAGACAAGCCCGTTAGCGTCAATCTGGACATGGACCCGGCGGTGGAGCATTTGCTGGTCGGAGATTCTACGCGTTTGAACCAAATACTGTCCAACCTCCTGGGCAACGCCAGCAAGTTTACGGCCCGCGGCATGATAAACCTCAGCTCGGAGGTAATAGATAAAAGTGAAACGGAGTACCACATCCGCCTGCGGGTCTCCGATACGGGCATCGGTATATCAAAGGAAAAAGCACAGCTCATCTTCGAGAACTTCAAGCAGGCCGACGCACAAGTGACACGAAAGTACGGCGGCACTGGCTTAGGCCTGGCCATTGTCAAGCATCTGGTAGAATTGCAGGGAGGAACGATAACCATGGAGAGCGAGCCTGAGCAGGGTACAGCCTTCACCCTGGAGCTCCTTTTCGGCAACAGCGGGCAGTTGGATCAGGGCAATGTCCAATCTCCCTACGATCTTGGCCAGCATGCTTGCCCCTTCAAAGGCTTAAGCGCTTTAGTGGTGGAGGACAACCCCATGAATCAGAAATTGATTGCTCACATTCTGGATAGCTGGGGCTGTGATTATACCCTCGCCCAAAACGGGCGGGAAGGCGTAATGGCCAGCCGGAAAAGGCCATTCGATTTTTTGCTCATGGACATCCACATGCCCGAAGTGGATGGTTGTGAAGCTACTGCTCAAATTCGCAGAGAAGCGGAAAACCCCAATCGGCAAACGCTGATCGTCGGCTTGACCGCTGCAGCCCTGCTCGATGAAAAGCATCGGGCGCTGGAGGCGGGAATGGATGAATTCCTGACCAAGCCCTTTTCCCAGGATGCGCTGCTGAAACTTATTAAAGAAAGTTTAAAAATCGATATGAAAGACCATGAAGACGAACGGCAGCCCATGCCATCGAGCGAGGGAGCTGCTCCCGTTGTTAGCCTTGATTACCTGCAAGAATTCAGCGGAGGAGACACGGATTTTATCCGCGAAATGGTAGAAACATTTTTAGAAGAAGCCCCCAAGAATATGGAAAAGCTTT
This sequence comes from uncultured Phaeodactylibacter sp., assembly GCA_964397205.1. Taxonomy (GTDB): domain Bacteria; phylum Bacteroidota; class Bacteroidia; order Chitinophagales; family Saprospiraceae; genus Phaeodactylibacter. The sequence continues at coordinate 13,864 of CAYNIT010000019.1, forward strand.
GTCAAGCCTTCGAGGCGGAGCAGTGGGAGGACGTGTACAGGGCAGCTCACCAGCTGAAGCCCAATTACAAAATGCTGGGCATGGCTTCCCAGGAAAACACAGCGATCGCTATTGAGAAAGCGGCCCGGGACGAGTTGCCCAAGTCGCGCTTGCCCCCGCTGGTTGAGAGTTTGAAGCAGAATACGGAGGCAGCGCTTCCGCTCCTGCAGCAGGAATTAGATGGATTATAGCCTTTCCGCCATTGGGTAGCCAAACAAGTCTTATATTAACGCCATGATTTGGGAAGCACTTCACCGACTGGCATTGCTTGGGACGGTACGCGGCCAACTGCCCGAGGAGGTCGTCTCAGCTTTGGAAAAGGTAGGGCTAGACAGCAGCGGGCCACCCGAGCGCGTCCTGCTGGAAGGCGCTGCTCTTTACCATCAGTTGCAGCGCGCGGGCTTTCCCCTGAAGCCGGTGCCAGCCAGCCAGAGGCAGGCCCCTCTATTCGAACTACCCCATCAGCCGCCTGCTGCTGCCCGGCAGTTGCGCCACATCGTGCAGGGAAACTACCAAGATGCCCTAGCGGAGTATCTGAAGCTTTCCGCCCCGCTGCAGCGTCAGCTTCCGCCGGAGCTGCTGCCCGACATTTTTTACTACGCGCTTACAAAACCTGCGCTTTGGAAACAACTCCGCCCATTGCTCAGCCAGCGGGACCACTGGCTGCTGCGGCAAAACCCGGATTGGCGTACTCTGGCAGAACAGCCGCCCGTTGAAAATTGGCAATCCGCCTCCGCTTTGCAACGGATTTGGATGCTCCGTTACCTGCGGTATCATCAGCCCGAAGCGGGCCGGCAGGCGCTGGAACAGATCTGGGCATCTCTGCACTACACAGAGAAAAAAGCCCTGCTGGCAGAACTACAAACAGGCCTGAACCCCGGTGACGAAGCCTTCCTGGAGCAAGCACGCGGCGATAAGCGAAAGGAGGTGCGAAGCAAGGCTGCCAGCCTGTTGCTGGAACTGCCCTCCTCCTCCCTGCAGCGCGAACTGTTTGCGCAAGCCAAACAACTGGTACCGTTGAACCAGCAGAACGGGCTGCAGCTGGAATGGCCGGAAGCACCGGCGCAGGCACTGAAACAGGCTGGAGGCAAGAAGGGCAAGCCGAAGGAATATCCGGGGGGGGAACCGGCTGGCTGGGCTTTTGAGTTGTTTTCCAAGATTGCTCCCCAACGCTGGGAAGCACATTTTCAACGACCCACCCTGGATACGCTGCGGCTGTTTCTGCGCAGCAATCAGCCCCGCTTGCTTACCGACGCGCTGGCAGAAGCAGCCCTGCTGCATCAGGACTACCGCTGGATAGAAGCCTTGCTGCGGCATTGGCAGCGTACCGGACAAGCGGATAGGTGGAACGCTGCTTTGGGCAAGCGCATGATTCATGCGCTGCCAGATCACTCCTTTAATGAAATACTCGAGCAGCATCTGCGGCAACAGCCGGCTTATCTGGAGGAAGAAAGCTTGGCTACTCATCTGCTTTGCCAAAATGCTCACGACTGGTCGCCGGCCGTGTCCAAAGCCGTACTCCTGGGGTTCCAAGAGTGGCTCAACTCCAGCCAATCTTACTATTGGAATTTATGGCATTACAAACGCGTGCTCAAAGTAGCCGCTTACCGGGCCACACCCGATCTGCTGAAAACGCTGCAACAGGGATGGAACGAGCGCTCGCCACTCTGGCCGCGCTGGGCATCCGATGTGGAACGTATGCAAGGGGTAATGGCGTTTCGGATTGACTTGCGCCGCTCTCTGGCATAAGCTTGCTACTGCTTGCGCACTTTGAGTATCCTCAACTCTGTCCGGCGGTTTTCTTCGTACTGCTCATCTGTGCAACGCTTGCCAGAGGAACAGTCACAATCGTTCAGTGGGACGGCCTCCCCGTAACCGAAGGCCCGGATGCGGTTGGGCTCTATACCCTTGTCGATGAGGTAGGCTTTGGCGGATTCCGCCCGCTCCAGGGAAAGTTTCAAGTTATAGGCTTCTTCGCCCCGGCAGTCGGTATGGGCAATCAACTCTATCTCCATGCTGTCGTCTTCCTTCATGAGTTGGGCGAGTTCGTCCAAACTGCCCGCCTCCCCCTCGCGGATATCTGCTTTTTCAAAATCGTAGTGTATATCATCTAGTATGAACGCTGCGCCCTGTTTGATATCGCTCCGCCGCAGTTCGCCGGAGCGGACGAGGGTTCTGGCCTTCGATATTTTTGAAGAGGTATCCGGAGCAGCAGGCTGGGCCGGCTTTTCGTCTGAGCTGCCGGCGGCAGGAGCAGGTTGCATTCGCATCTTTACCGAAAAGGACCGCTTGCTGCGCAGGTCAACCGTAGATATGGTCTTGCTGAGCTTTTGGTAGCCGGGCAGCTCACTGATGATCTCGAATTCGCAGCCCTTCTCGATGCAAGTTTGGAAAGTGCCGTTAGCGTTGCTGCTCAGCGTACTCATCTTATCGGTACATCCATTGATGATGCGGATGGTAGTACGGGGGAGTACCTCACCGTAGGTGTTTTCCGTCAACCCGCTCAGCGTAATGCAGTTGTCTGGCTCGAGCCCAATGTCGACCGGGCGGTTATAGACATTCTCCTCGGGTTTGTACACCACTTCTTTAGTAGCAAAACCAGATTTTTCCACCAGTATGACATACTCGCGGCTGACATCCAGGGTCGTATAGCCCTTGCCTTGCTCATTAGTCAGAAAGAGGGGCTCGTTTGCCTCCCCCTCCTCGATGCCTTGGCGCTGGAAATTCAGCTGGCCTTCGCCGGAGGAGGAAGGGATATCGCCCAGTTTGTATAGCTTCTCCTTTCCATCCTTACCGACTTCGCGCTCGTAGATGTGCACCGCTGCCCGGGCAACGCTGCGCCCGGTGTATTCGCTGTAAACAGCTATGGAAACATTGGATATCTCTGGAAAGGTGACGCCTTGTATCCCCTTTGGAGCTTCAAAATAGTAGATGTCGTCCTTGCCTTTGCCTCCCGGGCGATTGGAAGCAAAGTAGCCCCGCTTGCCGTCCGGCCGCAGGATAATGCCAAGGTCATCCTGCTTACTGTTGAATGGAGGGCCGAGGTTGATGACCTCACCGAAGTATCCACCAGACACATCCATCATGAAAAGGTCGAGGCCGCCGTAGCCTTTATGCCCCTTGGAGGAAAAGAAGAGCGTACCGCTGTCGTGCATAAAAGGGAAGGCTTCGTCCTTTGGGGTATTCACTTTGCCCCCCATATTGATGGGTTGGGACCAGCCGTTGCCCTCCTTGAGGACTACCCATATATCCAGGCCGCCCTTGCTCCCCGGCATATTAGAAGCAAAGTAAAGCATGCGCCCGTCTGGCGATATGGCGGGGTGGCGGAAGGTGTAGTCCTCGTTGTTGAAAGGCAAGGGCTGTACGTTTTCCCAATCCAACTCGCCGCGTTCTGCCTGATAAATCTTGACTCGGCCCTGGGTGCTGGAGTAGTAGATTTTGTTCTGCTCCCGGTTGAAAGTCACGGGGCCCTCGTGGGAGCGGGAATTGATGGCAAGCGAAAAGGGCCTGGGCTGCTTGGGCACCCCGTTGGGATCAAGCGGGGCGAAGTAGAGCTCGAAGAATGTTTCTCCCAGGCTTTCATCAACCGGGCCTGTTTGCCGGCGGGAGGATACGAACACAAGGCCATCCCGGTAGAAGGTGGGAGAAAAGTCGTAACCTTGTGAATTAATCTCGGCGGCATTGTGCAGGCTCACCGACTGGTTTTGGTCGACCGCATCAGTCTGAGCCAGCAGTACATTAGTGTACAGTAAGCTTGTTAAAAGCAGAGCGTATTTCATCATATTCGTAGTTGCTAGGATTACAGCATTTTCAAAATCTACTCTATTTCCTTCCCCTAAATTAAAAAAAGCTGTCTGGCTCTTCGTCCTTGAAGAAGCGCGGATTTTCCAGTATAGCATCCTGGGACTCTCCCCCTACGAAATAATGCAAGAAAACCTCGGCGCTGCCGCTGTTTTCGTCGCGCAAATCAGACAGGCCCATATCGTACGAAAGCCCAAACATGATTTTATCGCTCACCTGTGCGGAGAATAGGGCGGAGATGGACTCGCCGATGCTATTGGACTTATTGCCGCCGAGGCGGTAGGAAGCTCCGAAGGTAAGGCGCTTTTGCAAGGTCAAGCTGAGGTTGAAGTCACCGTCGAAGGGAGCACCACTGACGTACTTGAGCAATAAGTGCGGCTGCAGTATGATGTCCTCATCCTGTATGGGGATGACAAAGCCGGTCATGCCGTAGAAGTGAACCTCCTCTGTAGACAGCCGGCCTCCTTGATCGGACAAGTCGAGGTTGCTTCGCAGCAAGCGGGGAGCGCTGAAGCCGAGGTAAAAATCCTTATTATTGTAGTACAAGCCGGCCCCGAAGTTGGGTACATAACGGCTTTGAAATCCTCCTGGTATGGCTTGGTCGCTCTCTACGGGCTGATTGGCTTGTGCATCTTGAAAACGGACCTGCATCAAACGCACGGAAGCCGAAAGCCCCAAGCCCAAGTAGCCGTTGGCGAAGGGGAAGCGGTAGGCGTAGTTGCCTTCCAGCGTGTAGCGGTCCGTCAAACCGATAGAACTGCGCGAAAGGCTCGCTCCAACCCCCAGGCTCGTCATCGGAGCCATATTAAAGGTGACCAGCTGGGACTGAGGCGCCCCGTCGATGCCAATCCACTGCTGCCGGCCTATACCGGTAACCCTGGTCTGGCCCGTAGCGCCCGCGTAGGCAGGGTTGAAGCCCAGTTTATAATGCATGAACTGGGTGAACTGATCTTCCTGTTGCGCCGATGCAAAGAGCCCGCACAGGAGGAAAGCAAACAGTAGGTAATAGTTTTTCATAGGATATATTTTTTCGGGAGAGCGCTTGAAGGGCGCTCTCCCAAAATTTTGCAAAATTTAGCGCTGTATGAGCAAAAAGCCTGTTAATGGCTCGCTGCCATCTCCTAGCTTAAGTACATAGAAGTAAGTGTCAACCGGCAAATCAGCTCCATTGAAAGTGCCTTCCCAATCGTTGGGGTAAGGCACCGGTGAGCGGTATACTTCATCGCCCCAGCGGTTGAAGATCATCAGCTGGCTATTGGGGTATTCCTCCTCGTTCAGCAGGCAGGGAATGATGAAGGCATCGTTTACCCCATCGTTGTTGGGGGAAATGATGTTGGGGACATCGCACTGCACTTCTTCCCCAATGCGGATACGCAGCACCGCTTCGTCGCAGGCGCAACCCTCCCGGCAAATTTCGTACACCAGCTCATCTTCCCCTATGAAATCCGGAGAAGGCGTGTAACCTACAATGGTGCCATCAATTACTCTAGCCGTACCATGGTTTGGCTCCATCACTATAGATACCACAGAGCCCGCCGGTGCCTCATCATTCGCGAGTACCGCCACCTGTGTTTCCACGGCGAATTCGGCAGAGGCTTGATCATCCCTGGCTAAGGGGGGCATCTGATAATCCACCAGAACTGTATCGCGGGAGTCGTCGCCGCACAAGCCCTCGTCAAGCGACCAGATTAAGGTGTTGATGCCCTCCGCCAGATTGGCGACGGTCGTCTCCGTATTGTTGCGGTTGGTGAATACCAGCTGATCGTCCGGAGAAGACCAGCGGCCCGAGCTTCCATCGGCGGGCTCGGCAGCCTGCAGTACCGCTGTGCCGGCTTCGTTGCAGGCTATTTGATCCATACCCGCAGAAGGAGCATTATCTGCAATGCTCACAAAGACCTGAGCACTGTCAGCTCCGCATTGGCTCTCCACTGTCCAGGTGAACGCATAGGTGTTGCCGGGCAGGAGCCCCGGGCCAGAGATGCTGCTCTGAGGGTTGGAAGGTTCATCAATTTGTACGTTAAAGTCTTGCTGTACCTCCGATTGTGACCATTGCCCAGTGCCTTCCGGCGGTACCGCTGCTGATAGGGATAAGGGCTCGCCGGCGCATACCAGCGTGTCATTGCCTGCTATAGCCGGAACGGGGGTGTCAACGCTTAGCACGAGGGTATCCGTGCTGAAGCTCTGGCAGGCACCATTGGAAAGCGACCAAGACAAGAGGTAGTCGTTGTCTCCGGTAAAACCACTTATGGCTGTGTTGGGCGCAGTGGGGTCGGAAAACTCGACCGGGTCGCCATTGCTATTAAGTGCAGTCCAGAGCCCTGTACTCTGCTGAGGGGCTTGAGCGTACAATTCGAGGGGCTCTCCGGAGCAGGCGGAGGTGTCCTGCCCGGCTACTGCTACCTCCTCTGGAATGGTATCCAGCAATATTTCCACATCGGGGGAAGGATCGGAAACACAATCGCCGATGCGGGCTTCTACAGCGATGTCAAAAGCATTGCTGCTCAGGCTGTCAAAGGCGTTGAACAGCAGATTCGGGGAAAAGGTCGTGTCAAGGGCCTCTCCGTTCAGAGACCAGAAATAGGCTTCTGCGGGGGCACCGCCTGCCGTAAGGGCTAAAGTAGCGCCGGGCGCATCCACGCAAACCGGGCTGTTGTTGTCGATCTGCGTGACAGTCGCTGGTGTTTCGTTCACCTCTACCTCCACGATAGCCGGGGAAGAGGTGCACCCATTGCGGGTGGCGACCACCTGGTAGGTACCGGTGTGCAGCATGGAGTCTGCCGAGCTGATGGTCGGGTTTTGCAAAGAGGAAGCGATCGGGCCACTCCATTCATAGCTGGAGCCAGCGCCGCTGTTGGCAAACAATTGCAACATTTGCCCCTCACAAACTGGGCTGTTGCTGAAGGCGTTTACGGATGGAATCGGATGCACCGTGACCTCAAGCGGGGAAGACAGCAGGGAGCTGCAGCCGTCTACGATGACGAATACCTGGTATTCCCCCGAGTCGTCCAGGCTAGCCTGGCTGATGGTCAGCTCCGGGCTATTAGCAGTGCTCTCTTGCCCTTGTGGAGTAGACCAGATATAGGCCGCATCGGATTGAGGGACCGGAGCAGTACTGATGGTGATTTCATCCCCTACGCAATAAAAGGGCTCGGTGGAGTTGACAGGGCTGGGGGCGGGCAGCCGCTGCGGCGCATCCTGCGTTTCTACCTCCGTAGACCGGGGCAGAGACGGACAGCCTTCCTTGGTATAGACGATCAGGCTGTATTCATTGCCATCTATGATACCGGTGGCATCTTCCAATACCGCCACGCTCTCATTGGAAGAGAAGCCCGGGCCAGTCCACTCGTATGTGTAATCGCCCGGATCCGGCGGGAATACGGTCGCCTGGAAGTTGACATCCGTTGGCCCGTACATGCAGGAAGGCGCACTGTTGCTTACTCCTAGTATGTCTACCGACTCTATGACGCTGACATCAATCGATGCTGTATCGGAACAGCCTGCATTGGTCGTTACTTCAAAGGTATACTGCCCGGCTTTTTGCGGGCTCATATTGCTGACGGTAGGGCTGCGGTCGAAGGACATATAGCCATTCGGGCCGTTCCAGCGGTATTCGGCATTCTGGAGGTTGGGGCTGCCCATTAGCTCCAGCGAACCACGCTCGCATACCGTGGGCTCCTCCGCCATAACCATGACCTGAGGGCGGTCGAAAACGTTTACCTGCATAGGATTGGACTCCTCGGAGGGGCAGCCAAATTGGGTGGCGGTCACCCTCCAGGTGCCATCCGACTCCTCATCGATATTCGGTATCACCAGTTGGTTGACCGAAGTCGTGATAATGCTCAGATCCGGGGCTACCCACTCGTAGATGGTTGCGCCCTCCGGCAAAGTGTTGACCGTAAGGGTGTCTCCCTCGCACTTGCTGCGGGACTCCGGCAGGACGGGCTTAGAAGGCCGCGGGGTAACCGTGACGAAAGTGAAGGCTGGATCCGAAGAGCAGCCATTGCGTGTCACCACCAATTCGTAAGCGCCGTTATCCGAGGGCTCTGCTTCTGTAAAGGTAGGCGGATACTGCAGATTAGACGTAAAACCGTCGGGGCCAGTCCACTCGTAGGTAATACCCGAACCGCTGAAGCTGGTGCCCAGGGAAAAGGAGCCCCCCTCGCATACCGCAATAGCCGGCTGGTTGACGATGGCCTCCGGCTTCGGTGTTAATTGTACGGTCTTGGCCGGGGAGGGGTCCGAGAAACAACCGTTGGACTCAATGACGAGGTAATAGGACTTCGTCGTGGGTACCTGTACGTTGATGGCGGGTATGGTGAGCGTGGGCGACTCCGTCGTCTGTAGCAGGCTGCCATTAGGCGCCTGCCCTTCGTACCAGTAGTAGGTGGCACCGGTTAGCGTAAAGGAGGAAGTGAGGACAATGTCCTCCTCCGCGCACTGCTGTGCATTGACTTGCACCTCTGAGGCTAGGGGCTGATCGGTAATGTCAACGATGACCACCCCTTCTGCCATACAGCCCGTAATGCCTTCGATGGTCACCACATAGGCGCCGGCATCATTTTGATCCACATTCGGCAACACTGGATTCTCTTTCGTTGAAATGAGCTGGCCGTCGAAGCGCCATTCGTAGGAGTATACAATGCCTCCTTCAGCGGGGGGCGGATTGGCAAAGAGATAAAGGGTGTCTCCACCGCATATGCCCGGGCTGAAACTTGGCTCCGGGGCTTCCGCTTCGATGCGTATGAGGTTCGTACAGGTAGAGGTGTTGCCAGACTCGTCCACTACTGTCAGGGTAGCATTGACTGTAGTACCTGCTTGATCGCAGCCGAAGGTATTGGGCGAGAGGAACATGGTGTCGAGGGCGCAATTGTCAAAGCTGCCATCGTCGAAGTCAGCTACCTGCACCGTATCTACGTCCAAACCGGAAGGGTTGATAGGCACGAATGTCGCCTTGCAACGAGCAACTGGCGGCTCATTGTCCTCAATACGGACTTGGTAAGAACAGGTGTCGGGATTGTCGGCGGCATCCGAGATAACATAGGAAACTTCTGAATCCCCCAGGCTGAATTCATGCTCCGGCGCAAATGCCGGAGCGCTCATAGAGGTGAAGGGCAGTGCTGTGGCGCCTTCTGCATAGTAGGAGGGAGAGATTTGCTGATAATTCAGGCTCATGAAGACATAACTGAGGCTGTCCACCTCCCCGTCGTTGTCTACTACTGCTGGATCACAGGGGTTGATGCCATCCCCCGGGCCTCCGGGCGGCACCTCGATGAATACGGGTTCTAAAGTAAAGGTCACTGCTCCATCTTCTGCCCAGCTGTTGAAATCTTCCGCTGGAATCATGACAGTGACTTGCCCGGGGGTGTTGCAGCTGGCCGCCCCGATCGAGCTTGTGCTGAGGGTATCCAGCCCATCCGCTACGATATTAGCCTGGGCGAAGGGCGTGTTGAAATCGCCCCGGAAATCCAGTGTAAGCACTACGGTGCCCAAGGCATTGGCGGCCACGCCGTTGAACGTATAGGATTGGGGGTTGGCGATATAGTCATTTAAGTTAGGGTCATTGGAGAAAGTGAGCCAGGCGCTGGCCGTATCGGCTGGCAAGGTCCGCTCAAATGGGCTCTCCAGTCCGCAGTTGTCGATCACGTCATCGGGCAGCGGCAAAGTTACCATGGAGGAGCAATTGCCAGTGTCCAGCTGCACGATGATGTCATCCGGGCAATCCAGCTGAGGTGGCTCCCGGTCTTCTACCAGTACGGTATAGCTGCAGCTGTCGGTATTGCCAGCGCAGTCCTCGACGTAGTACGTAATCCTGTTAGAGCCGAGGGGCAGCGTGGTGGGGACGGGAGCGACCGGGTCTACGGCTAGCCGAGCGCCATCGTCTATGCGGTAGGTGTAGTTAAGCTGCACCAGTTCCGCTAGCTCGAAGGAAAGTTCGGCGCTGACTTGGCCCTGCGGGGTGCAGATGGCGTTGATGGCAAAGCTGCCCGGCTGAGTGGGCGGGACATTGGGCTCGAGGCGCAGCTCGATGGTGCCGTCTACAGACCACTGGTCAATCAGGGCCTCGGCGATGAGCAAGGTGGTATCGGAATTGCCGCAGGAAATATCCGCTGTAGCAGTTCGCCCCAGCAGGGTGCCATCCTCCCCGAAAACCCGGAAAAATTCGGTCGGGCTCTCTGCATCCGCATTAGACAGGCTCAGGAAAAGGGAGGCGTTGCCATTGGCGTTGACCGGCAGAGGTTGGGTGACTGAAAAGGAAAGGTTGACCGGGTTGACTGGCGTAGAGCTCTGCTGGCCGGGCGCCGCATCCGAAGTGATCGGAGCGTTGTCGGTAAGCGTTTCCGTTCGGAAATTTGCGGAGCACTCCTCCCTTATGAAGGGCACATCCAGGGTGAAATTCGCTGTGCACTGCCCGGAGTCGGTCCCGATAATTGTATCGTTGGGGCAGCTCTGAAAAGCAGGGGCAGTATTGTCAATGATCATAAAACTAGCCTGGGTCTGGCTAGCGTTGCCGCAGCCGTCATCGACTACGAAGTCTACCGTTTGCTGGAACAGCGTATCGCTGCCGGCCGGGCAGTTGATGGCGGGCATGCCGCCCACTACTTGATTGGTGCCCGCTAAGAACGCCTGCCATTCTAAATCCTCCTCTATGGTACAGAGGTCCAGGGCTACCGCTCCGCCGTGGGAGTCGATCCAGTCGCTGTAGGCCTGTTCTAAATTGATGCCCTCCATACAAGTGATAAGCAGGTCGCTGGCCGGTGTATTAATAGCGGGGGCAATGGTGTCGATCACTGTAATGCGCTGTACTTGCAGGCTGTCGTTGCCGCATTCATCTGATACGCTCCAGGTGCGCTCTATGATGTAGTCGTTTTCGCAGCTGCCCGCGATAAGGTCTTCCGAAAGAATGTCCACTCGGATGGAGTCAACAAGCGAGCAATTGTCGCTGAGCATACTGGGCTCCCCGGTAATGGCCAGGTCGTTCTCTTCCCCGCAGTTGACGGTAGTATCTGGGGGTACCAGGTAGGAAGGAGGAGTGCGATCGGCCACCCGTATGATTTGGTTGACGGAAAAGCCGTTGTCGCAGGCATCCTCTGCGGTCCACTGCCGGCGGATAAAGTAGAAATTATCGCAGGAGTCCGGTTCGGGGACAATTTCGTCGTTGTAGAATAAGTCAATTGGGCCGCCGCAGTTGTCCGAGGTGTCAGTCACCATGCCCGTAAGCGTCAGGTCGTTCGGGTTGTCATCACAGGCGATGGTGATATTGGGCGGTGGCGTAAAGGTAGGAGCGGTGCGGTCTTCTACGCGGATAAGCTGTACTGCTTCGGTGGTGTTGCCGCAGGCATCCGTTGCCGTCCAGGTCCTTCGGAGGTTGAACTCCCTATCATCAGAGCACTGGCTTGGCACGGGCATCGTATCGAGGGTGACGACAGGCATTAAGTTGGGCTCGCAGTCATCCACCGTGACCATAGAGGGTGGATTGTTCATTAGGTACTGATCCAGGGTGTCGCAGCTGACCGACAGCGAGTCTGGCACATTTTGCAGTACCGGGGCAACCGTATCAATGGTGATGAAATTGCCGATGTATTCGTTGTAGTTGCCGCAGGAGTCGATTAAGAAAAAAGCCACCTCTACCGTATCGCAGGCGTTCGGGATGTAGCTGGAGCCGGGCCCCGTGTGATCGATCTCGTCAATGCCCGAGCAATCAAAGCGGTTGGAAGTGATGGTAAGCAGGCGGTTGGAGAGCCAGGTGTCGTAAGCATCCGCTGCTTCTGTACAGTGGACGACGGTATCCAGGCTGATGGAAAAATTGGAAACCGGCAGTATGGTATCCGGCGCTACAACAATCCGCTGGGAATCTGCAACGACTGACATATCGCTTGGGAACGTATCGCGCCAGATGCGCCATATGGTATCGCCCAGGCAGTAGTCAACTTCCCCCATCAAACCATTGGTGGCGGAACTGTCCACGGGAAACGTCACCACTGTATCCGGTAGGCTGGGATGGATGAAGCGTAGAGAGTCCTTGGGCGGAAAATCGCATTTCCCGGTGATCAGGGTGTCATTGGGAACGGTATCCAGGGCCGCAGCGGAAAACAGGGCCGGCGGTTCAAAATTAAATGTCGTCTTCTTTTTTGTTCCCTCTGCTGCTGGCCCGTTCGAGAATGCCGCCAGTGCGAGCCCACAGACTGTGGCGAGCACTGCGCCGGGGAAGAGCCTCAGGAGAGGGGGGTGTAGTCGTCTCATCATTGTTGCCAAATTTTAGGGATTACAATCGGTCATCCTGCGCTACTGCCAGGAACTGTTGTCTTGTGCGTGTTTACTGATAAAAAGAAAAGGCTCAGGTAGTGGTCGTGTTGTTCTGCGCCGGATAGAAATGTTACTGGCGCACTTAGGTTGCCCATGGAGTGCATGTGTAAATCGGTTTTGGAAACCCCTCGCGAAGCCGCGGAAACAACAAACCACCGGGCTCACAAACAGGAGCAAGCCATTTCCAGTCTATCCTGGTCAGCCTTGCCTGACAAACCTGCCGGCTTAGCGCCCTCCAAACAGGCCTTGTCGGTTTTTTAGTGGTTGGGTAGTGTCACAGCGGATGCCATCGCAAAAGGGAAATGGATTATAGGGTTTTTTGTATGCTCTACTATAAAACCAATGGCAAAATATTAAAATCTAAGCAATCCCGCTCAAATTTAGGGCATCAAATCGCCAGATCAACGATCGGCGGCACCGTCAGCTGATCAAAAACTTCCGTCATTCCTCCTCTTCCCCCTTGTCCTTGCGGCCTTTGAGTTTTTTGTCCTCTACTTTATCGTTGAGGAATTCATTGACGCGGTCTACGTCGAAACTGGTCGTAATTTCTCCAAACTCATTGATTTTGATATCGAAGCCGCTCAGCTCCTTATGCACGCCCGGCGATTGTTCTTCTTCCTCTGGTTGCTTCTTTTTTTTCTTCTTTGCCATACTCTTAGAACGAATTTCAGTTTAAGATGCTGCTATTTGATCAAATGCCTCAAAGGCAGTGCGCATGCGGCGGATAACTTCCTCCTTGCCCAGCAGTTCCATCATCTCAAACACAGCCGGGCCTTTCATCGTGCCGGCATTGGCGAGGCGGAGCATCGGCAATACCTCTCCGAATTTAAGCTCCTGCGCTTCCATGAAACGCTCGGTACTCGTCTTGATGGCATCTGCCTCGAATGGCTCGAGTTGTTCCAGGCTGGCTGCCAGCTCCTCAAACAGAGCACGGCGCTCTGGCTTCCAGCGTTTCTTGATCATTTTCTCTTCGTAAGAACGCGGCGGCTCGAAAAAATAGTAGCCGTTCTCTATGAAATCCGGGAGCAATACCGCCCGCTCTTTCATCAGCGCCACAAAGGACAGCAGAAATGCCTCGGATGGCTCGTACCCCTTTTGCTGCAGCATGGGGCGGAGCTGTTTTGCCAGGGCAGCGTCCTCCGATTTTATGATGTACTGCTGGTTGAACCAGCGGGCTTTGTCAATATTGAACTTGGTCCCAGCCTTGTTGACCCGTTCCAGGCTAAAGGCTTGTATCAGCTCCTCTTTTTCAAACAGCTCCTGCTCGCCGCCGGGGTTCCAGCCCAGCAGGGCCAGGAAATTTAGCGTAGCCTCCGGCAGGAAGCCGTACTCCCGAAAGCCGACGAAGCTGTCCGATGCTGAGGCTCCTTTCCAGGAGAGGGGGAAGACGGGAAAACCCAGCCGGTCGCCATCGCGCTTGCTGAGCTTGCCGAACATAGCATCTTTCAGGAAAACCTTAAAGGCAGCCTTCTGGGAATCGTCCTTATCCTTTTCCTTGAGGTGGCTCGCCAGGTTCTTTTTGTCTTGGAAAGCCTGCAGGGCGAAATGTTCCGCTTTGCTTTCGTAGCCTTGCCCTTGTTCGGGATGGCGGTGAGCAAACTCCTCTGCCATACGCTTGGCCATCTTCGGAATGCTCTGCTTGTCGAGGTAGCTTTCCGGAGAAGGCTTGAGCAGCAGTGGCAAATGGGCGAAGGAAGGCATGTCGTCTTCCCAGCCCAGAAAACGGTAAAGCAGAACGTGGTGAGCAGTGCTGGAAAGCCATTCTTCGCCTCGTATAACATGGGTGATTTCCATCAGATGGTCGTCTACGATATTGGCCATGTGGTAGGTTGGCATGCCATCTGCTTTCACCAGCACCTTGTCGTCCAGTTCAGAAGTGTCAAAAGCCACTTCCTCCCGCACTTCATCGGTAAATAGCACCGTCTCGTTTTCGGGTACTTTCAACCGGATGACGTAGGGGGTGCCATCGGCCAAGGCTTTTTCTACTTCTTCTGGTTTCATAGAAAGGCTGTTGCGCATCTGCAGCCGGGCACCGGCATCGTACTTAAAGGTCACATCCGCCTGCCGTTGCTGCTCCAGCTCTTCGGCCGTGTCGAAGGCGTAGTAAGCGTCGCCCTGATCGAGCAGCTGTTGGGTATACTTTTGGTAAAGCTCTTGGCGCTCGGACTGACGGTAGGGGCCGTAGTCTCCACCGAAACCGGGCCCTTCATCCGGCCGCATTCCCAGCCATTCTAGCGCTTCAATGATGTAGGCTTCTGCGCCGGGCACAAAGCGGGACTGATCCGTATCCTCTACCCGCAGCAGGAAGGTGCCGCCGTGCTTGCGGGCCAGCAGGTAATTGTAGAGCGCCGTGCGTACTCCGCCAATGTGCAGCGGGCCAGTGGGGCTGGGAGCGAAACGTAGCCTGATGTTTTCCATGTTGGGTGCAGTACTTTTTGAAACTGTTTTGGCAACCGAAAAAATTGTGGCGCTGGGGGCAGCAAAATTCACGTCTCGGACGTTGTTCATTACAGATGAGAAAACTGATCCTTCTCTTAAAACACTTCTGTAACACTTAACCCCAAACGCCCTGGTTGGCAAATGTACGGAATTTACGACAGCTTACCAGGCATTACAATCGCCCGAACCATAGAAACCCTTACACTGCCAGCTCACCGGATGGTTTCGTTTCAGACTGGCTGTGCTGATGCTTTTACCATGAACATGTCACAATAAAATCATTATGTATCTCGTTAAAACACCTCAAATTATCCAAAATCTCTTCCCTAATTTTACGTGGAAGATACCAGCGCAGGAGCCAGTCATATACCTGACTTTTGACGACGGGCCCATACCTCAGGTCACCCCTTGGGTGCTGGAACAATTGGAACAGTACAATGCAAAAGCCAACTTTTTCTGCGTAGGCGACAACATCCGCAACTTCCCGGATGTATTCCAGCAAGTAGTGAAGGCTGGACACTCGGTCGGCAACCACACTTCTAATCACCTTAACGGTTGGACGACCGAGAACATCCCCTATTTTCACAATGTACGCCACTGCGCTAATCAGGTGCAGTCCGTGCTGTTTCGCCCACCCTACGGCAGGCTGAAACCCAAGCAGGCGCAATTCCTGCAGCGTCACTACCGCATCGTTATGTGGGATGTGCTGAGCGGGGATTTTGACCCCAAAATTTCGGAAGAGCAATGCTACTCCAATGTAGTAGACAATGCCGAGCCGGGCTCTATCGTTGTTTTCCACGATAGCGTAAAGGCAGAGGACAAGCTGCGGGTGGTGCTGCCGCGCGTACTGAAATTCTACGCCGAGCAAGGCTACCGCTTCGGCCAACTGAACGAACAAGAGCTGCCTAAGCAGACCTTTAAGGTCAGCGCATAGAAGAATTCTGCAATGTTACTCTTTGTGACAGCCGCCTTCTTTGGAGGGTGGCTTTTTGTTGTTAGGCCCTCTAGCAAGCTGTTGGTTCAGCTTCCGAAATCACCATTGGTATGGAGCGGCGTATACTGTTCTGCCGCTCTTCCGAAAGCAAATCGAGTGGCTTCCCATGCCGCCGGTCTGCTTCTGCCTGCCAAAGCTCCCGGTAGGCACTCAACAGGGCGTTGTATACCTGCAAATAAGCGGCGTAACTGGTGCCGCGATCGTGTTGAAGTGAGATCACCGCTCGCTTGGGAGCACTCGGCCCGCCTTAGGGATTGAGCAAGAAAGCTTTCACTTCCTCCTTTAAATCGGATAACTCGAGGCTGCCATTCTCAACAAAAAGTTCGTCCTGCGCATTGAGCTTCACCGCTAGCACGTTGCGGTCTGGCGACTGCTGCGGTGGGGTATCGGACCAAGGGGGCAATCGTACCGGCAGGCCCTGATCCACAATAATGGTGGTGGTAACCAAAAAGAAAATCAGCAATAAAAAGGCGATATCTGCCATGGAGCCAGCATGCAGGGTGGCGTTCAGCCGGCGCTTCTGCTTCTGAAACATAAGCCGTTGATTTTTGGTGAAAAAGCTGGCAGTTTCCAAACCATTAGGCTATTCAAAGGTATAGATGAAAGCATACCGCCAATTGGTGGGTCTTTTCTGCTGGCGAATAAGCAAAAACAATCAGCATGCTGAACTGGTCAAAGAAATGGGGGGCACTGTGGCACCCAGAGCGCTACCACGGCTGGGGCAAGCAGCGCAACTACTTCGAGGGTTGGTACATCAAACTCGTCAGCCCGCGGGAAGATTGCGCCCTAGCGCTCATCCCCGGCATTTCTATGGGCGCCGATGGGCAGCAGCATGCTTTTGTGCAATTGCTCGACGGCAAGGAATGCAGCTCGGCTTACCACCGCTTCCCGGCGGCGGAGTTTGAACCCGATGCGCACCGCTTCAAGTTAAAACTAGGCGCCAACACCTTTGGCTCCGAGGGGCTTTCGGTGCAGCTGCCCGAGCTGCAAGGAACCTTGGCTTTTGAGAATAGCACCCCCTGGCCCGCTAGTTTAGGAGCGCCCGGGGTGATGGGCTGGTACTCCTTTGTGCCGTTTATGGAATGCTACCATGGAGTAGTGAGCCTGCATCACCGCCTGAGCGGCCGGTTGCGCTTCAAAGAACGGGAAGTGGACTTCACAGGCGGCATTGGTTACATAGAGAAAGATTGGGGGCAGTCTTTCCCTTCTAGCTGGATATGGATGCAGAGCAATCACTTTACTGGAGCCGAAAAAGCCTGCCTGATGGTGTCCGTAGCCCGTATTCCCTGGCTGGGCAGCCATTTCGTAGGTTTTCTGGCGGGGTTTCAGTTGGGCGGCATGCTCCACCGGTTTACTACTTATAACGGCTCCAGCGTTAAAGTCAACCTGCGGGAAGCGCAGCGCGAAGTCCGCTTGCACATTAACCGGGGCGAATGGCAGCTCGAGATCACCGCCCGGCAAAGAGGCGGGAGCGGAGCTTTGGTCTCCCCCATTGCTGGAGCTATGGCGGGGAAAGTGAACGAAAGTCTACAATCTGTTTGCCTGGTACGGTTGATCCGGGGCAGGGAAGTACTCTACGAAGGAGAAGGCCGCCATGCCGGGCTCGAAATTGCCGGCCCGGTGCAAAAGGAACTGTTGGCGTAGTGTTTTGTTAATCTATGGGGCACTTTCGTAGAAAAGAAAAGCGGGCTGCCTCAAGTTTTTGTAAATTGGTGACCGCCAATCAATCCTCCTGAGGAGGAACCGAAGTAAAGCAGTGAAAATGAAAAATCTATTTCAACCGTACATAAAGCAGTTCTCAGAAAGCCGTTTCTGGCAAAAGCTGCGCTACTACGCCCAGCGAGCTGGGCTGAAGACGGTGTACAGCGCCTTGCTCCTTTTTTTCGCCTACCAACGCAAGGAAACGCCGCGTTGGGCCAAACACATTGTGCTGGGTACGCTGGGCTACTTCCTGGCTCCCATTGATGCAGTACCCGACCTTACGCCCGTGCTGGGCTATACCGACGATCTCGGCGTGCTGGCCTTCGGCTTGGTGACCATTGCTGCGCATGTGAATGGGGAGGTCCGAGAAAAGGCCCGTTGGCAATTGGCTAAGTGGTTCGGTGACTACGATGAGACGGAGCTCGAGGAGGTAGACGCCAGGCTTTGAGCAGGCCATATTTACGTAGAATCCATCCAAATTGCTGCGGTTCCTTCCGCGATTCTGGCAATTTTTGCAAATTGCCCTTGCTAAACGGGCATTCCTTTTGCTTTTCCAAATGACCAGCTGACCTTATTTCGCCTACAGGCAATCATGGCTTTCGATGATCATCGGGAATGATTGCGCGAGCGCATAATGCTACATCCTTTGGTTGGCTGTAAAGGAGCCAAACCCGTTCTGGTTTTTGCAATACTTTAGTTTTTTTAAATTCCATCGGCATGAGATACGAACCGATCAGCCCCCAACTTTTTCAGCACAACCGGCAGCGATTCATGCGTAAAATGCAGCCGGATTCAATCGCCATTTTCCCATCCAGCGACCGGATGCCGAGGACTGGGGATACTTTCTTCCCTTTCCGTCAGGACTCTGCTTTGTTTTACCTCAGCGGATTGGATCAGGAAGGGACGGTCCTGGTGCTGTTCCCTGACTGTGCAAAGGAAGGTTTCCAGGAGGTCGCATTCGTGCAGCGCACGGACAAGTTCACTGAGATGTACGAGGGCAAAAAGCTGACCAAAGAGCAGGCGAGGGCCATTTCTGGCATCGACCGCATATACTGGCTGGATGAAATGGACCGCATACTGCACGAACTGATTCTGCTGGCCAAGCGCATCTACCTCAACATCAACGAGCACGACCGCTACCGCTCGGATGTGATTACCCATCAGATGCGCTTTGCGAAGGACCTGCAGGAACGCTACCCATTGCACAAGTACCACCGCGCGCAGCCCATCCTGAAAAAGCTCTTCATGATCAAAGCCCCCATGGAGGTGGAGCTGATTCGCCGGGCTGTAAACATCACCGGGCAGGCCTTTGAGCGGGTGCTCCGGTTCGTGCGCCCGGGCCGGATGGAATACGAAGTGGAGGCAGAGATCACCCACGAGTTCCTTCGGAATGGGGCGAACGGGCACGCCTACGATCCTATCGTCGCGAGTGGTAAAAATACCTGTATCCTGCATTACCTTGAAAACAATCAGGCTTGCCGGGAAGGAGACTTGCTGCTGCTAGACTTCGGCGCAGAATACGCCAACTACGCTGCTGATGTTTCCCGAACCATTCCCGTGAGCGGCCGCTTCTCCGAACGGCAGCGCGCGGTTTACGATGCTGTGCTCCGCTGCCTGAAGGAAGCCCGGCAGCTGCTGCTGCCCGGAGCCACCATAGAGGAGTACCACAGGGAGGTGGGGCGCATGGTAGAGCACGAACTCTTGCAATTGGGGCTCTTGGATAAGACCGATTTGAAAAAGCAGAGCGGGGAGCTGCCGGCTTACAAGCGTTACTTCATGCATGGCACCTCTCACCACATCGGGCTTGATGTCCACGATACCTCTAATCGATACGCTCCGCTGCAAGCTGGCATGGTCTTCACCTGTGAACCGGGCATTTACATACACGAGGAGGGGCTGGGAGTTCGCCTCGAGAATAACATCCTGGTTACCGATGAAGGGCCAGTGGATTTAACCGCTGATATCCCAATCGAAGCGGAGGCCATTGAGGAGTACATGCAGGCTGAAGTCTTGAGCAACAGCTGATGCACGCTCTGCCCTATGCATGCCTGCGCGGTAGGGGGGCTTAGGGGTCGTGCAATAACAAGTTACCTAGAATAGGCGAAGTTATTTTGTGCGCTACAACCTGCCT
>CAYNIT010000020.1:0-30600 GCA_964397205.1 uncultured Phaeodactylibacter sp.
TAAACTGGCATACTCTTAACGGGGTATCGGGGGTTCGAATCCCCCCGTCACCGCAAAACGAAAAGCCCGCTGTGGAACTCAATCCGCAGCGGGCTTTTTATTTTCTACACACAGCTCAACATTGATGCTCCCTCTACCAATCATTTACGCCACTTGCTGGTGCTGACCATAGCTTCGGCGTAGTCGGCGCTCAGATTGCCATTGAGGGTTTCTTGGTCTACGGAAGAAAGCATGTCCGGTTGGTGAAGCTTATCAGTTGGGAGCTCCGCCAACTCCGGGAGCCACTTCCGGATGTACTTGCCCTGGGAGTCATAGCGGGTAGATTGCGAAAATATATTCAGGTGTTTCTCCTCGCGGGGATCACTGCCTACGCCGGCAATCGAGTTCCAATTGCCCCAATTGCTAGCAGGGTCGTAGTCGATGAGGACAGATTCAAAGTACTCCGCTCCCATCTGCCAATTGACCTGCAAGTCTTTGATCAGAAAGCTGGCGACATTCTGGCGCCCCCGATTGGACATGTAGCCGGTGTTAGCAATTTCCCGCATATTGGCATCTATGAATGGCACCCCTGTATTTCCCTCTATCCACTTTTGCAGCAAATTTTCATCGTTGCGCCAGCGGGGGTCGGCATTGTCCCCGGGGCCGCTTTTCTGGAAAACCAGTTCTTGATGCTTCTTTGCCATAAAACGGTGGAAATCACGCCAAAGCAGAGCATGGAAAACGCTTTCAACGGCAGTTCGCGAACCGTACTGCTCCTCGTAGGCTTTTAAGTGCTGGTAAATCAGCTTCGGAGATAAGCAGCCTTGGGCGAGCCAAGCGGAAAATTTAGTAGAGTAATCTTCTCCCCGAACACCGCTGCAAGTGTCACTGTAGTGCTGTACGCTCTCCTTTTCCCATATGTACTCGTGCAATCGCTTGCGGCCTTCGCTTTCTCCACCTTTAAAGAACAGCACTGATCTTGGGTCTTGCTCGAATGGCTGATGGCCCAGATCCTCTAGGCTCGGTACGTCACCCGGCTCCAAGCGCACCGTAATGGGGGGCATCTCCTGCGGCGAAGGCAGTGGCTTTCGGATGGGGACATACCGTTCTACTTCTTTTTTGAACTGAGTGAAAGTGTCCGGCGTGTGGGTGATGGGAAAGGGCAAATCTGCGGTATAGTACAGCATTTTGCCACGGGAGTACCGGATTTCTTGCCCAATAGACCAAAGCTTTTGCTCCAGGGCATCCTGCACCTGCAGTTCATTCGGCGTTCTTTCTCGGTTGCAGAACACCCAGTTGGTTTTGACTTTGCGCGCCAGTTCAAACACCTCCTCCTCCGGTTTGCCAAAGCGGACGATCAAGTCGCTGCCCAATTTCCGAAGCGACTCCCTGAGGTCTTCAATGCTTTCTATGATGAAGCGTGCTCTGTACTTTCCCGTTTTAGGAAACCCAAAGTCCGTAGTCGTCCCCCTGAACGTCCGTTCGTCGAATACAAATACCGGGATGACCTCATCGGTGTCAGTGAGCGCCTCGGTAAGCGCTTCGTTGTCGTGCAGCCGCAAATCCTGCCGAAACCACATAATGCCGCGCTTAGTATACATGGGTAAATCCTCGTTTTCGTTGAAAATTTAAAAGACAACAAGGCGAAGGGGTAATGGTTTTGATATTTCAACCGCAATTGGAACTTTTGAACTTCTTTCCAAAGGCTTTCGTTGGACAAGCTGAGGACTTTACAGCACAGCTTTACATGGATACCAATATTTTAGATAAAGAATTGAATTTCAGGACTTCCCGCAGCTCCGGGAGCGGCGGTCAACACGTCAACAAAACGGAGACGCGGGTGGAGCTCTTGTTTGATGTCGAGGCTTCCGAGGGCTTGACCGATGTTGAGCGAAGGCGAATCCGCCGAGCGCTCGGCAACCGCATTAGCAAGGATGGCACCTTATCCGTAGCCAGCAGCAACCGGCGTTCTCAGGTGCTCAACAAAAAAGAAGCCATCAAGAAATTTTACCGTCTGCTCAAAAAAGCCCTGCGGTCTGCCAAACGCCGGCGAGGGCCCCGCCCATTGAAGGCAAATACTGCAAAACGGCTGAAAGACAAGCGGCATCATGCTGAAAAGAAAGCGCTGCGCGGAAAGGTCGAGCCATAGGCCTGATTGTCGGCGAAACCCTCTATCTTTGCTTGCCAAACGATTAAATCCATTTGCTTTTATGCGTACAACATTGCTCCTATCTGCCTTCTTCTGTTGGGCCATCTCCTCTTCTATAGCCCAAGACATGCCCGCCTATAAAATATTCGGGCCCGACAACAAGCCGGTCCAATTTAAAGATATGGTGGAAGCCAGTGCTTCATCCGATGTAGTGTTTTTCGGAGAACTGCACAACAACCCTATTGCTCACTGGTTGCAACTGGAACTGGCGAAGGCGCTGTACCAAGACAACAAAGAAGGCTTCGCTATGGGCGCTGAGATGTTCGAAGCAGACAATCAACTGCTCCTGAACGAATACCTTAGCGGCCAAATTGACGATAAGGTATTCGAGGATGAAGCCAGGGTGTGGAACAACTACGGGACGGATTACAAGCCGCTGTTGCGGTTTGCCAAAGCCAACGATATCCCTTTTATCGCTACCAACATTCCCAGGCGGTACGCTAACCTCGTTTTTCGCCAAGGCTTCGAGGGTTTGGAAAGCCTCAGCGAATCTGCTAAGGACTACATTGCACCACTGCCGCTCAACTATGACCCAGACCTGCCTGGTTATAAACGAATGACAAGTATGATGGGCGGCCATGGTGGCGGCTCGGAGAATTTGCCCAAAGCGCAGGCTATTAAGGATGCTACTATGGCTTACTTCATCAGCCGCAACTTGCCGGAAAGCGGATTGTTTTTTCACATCAATGGCTCCTACCACTCCGACGACAAAGAGGGGATCATCTGGTACCTGCTGGAAGAGTACGCACCAGAAGCAGAGGTGCTCACCATTACAACTGTTGAGCAGGGGCGATTAGAGGCGGTGGAGGAAGAGCATTTTGGCAAAGCTGATTTCACAGTGGTAGTGATCGATTCCATGACCAAAACCTATTAGTTTGAGGGTAAAAAACATATTGCTGCTTGTTTTGCTGGCGGCAGCATCGCAAAACTGTTCGAACGAGCCAGAGGAACTGCCTATTCTGAGCCCTAAAAAAGAGGTAAATGGAGAAGGCGTGCACGAAAAAATCCCTGACTACTCCTTTGTGAATCAGGACAGTCAGATCGTTATACCCGCCACCTTTGAAAACAAAGCGTACGTAGCAGATTTCTTTTTCACTTCCTGCCCTACTATATGCCCGGTGATGACGCAGAATATGCTGCGCATCTACCGCAAATTTGAGCAAGACAGCCGCTTGTTGCTGCTTTCTCACACCATTGACCCTGCACGCGACAGTGTAGGCCAACTTAAGCACTACGCTGACAACATTGGTGTTAGCGCGGACAAGTGGCACTTCGTGACCGGCAATAAAGATGACATTTACGGCATTGCTGACGATTACTTCAACGTGATCGTGGAGGATCCTACTTTGCCCGAAGGATTCGACCACAGCGGGCGCCTGGTGCTGGTGGACGAAAACCGGCATATTCGCGCCTACTGCAATGGTACCGATCGGGAAGAAGTGGATTTATTCATCAAAGACATAGAAAGACTGCTCCATGAAATGGAAAGCTCCCCTGATGCTGATCGCTAGCGCAGTGATGGCTGTATTTTTGAGCGATTGCAACGACACCCCCTACAAACAAGGCAAAATCCTCTACCAGAACTTTTGCGCCAGCTGCCATATGGAAGACGGCAGCGGATTGGCCGGCAACATACCGCCGCTTGCTCAGACAGATTGGGTAAAGGAAAACCAAGACAAAATGGCCTGTGTCATCCGCTATGGGATAGAGGGCGAGATAAAAGTCAACGGCAGGGTTTACAACAATCCGATGGCGGGTATTTCACGCTTGTCTGCCTTTGAGGTCACCAATATCATCAACTACATCAACCACGCCTGGGGCAATACCTACGGCTATGCCAAATACGAGGACGTGAAATCCCAGCTGGAGAATTGCCCCGATGCGAATTAGTTAGATAATGTAGGCTCTCTGACCAGTCTCCGTTAATTTATAAGCTAGACACTCAAATTTAGCGGCGGAATTGCTACTTTAGAGATTACTTAAGGCACTTCGGCTGCTTTTAAGCTGTAATGATTTGAAAACCAGTTGTCTCGTGCGCGAGGCAACTCCTATTCACTTCTTAAGACAGAAACTGGACTCAGTACACATGAAGAAAATTAATACGCTTCTGGCGCTTAGCCTCCTACCTTTTATGGCGCTTGCTCAGCCTGAGAACGATGACTGTAGCGGGGTGGTGGATCTGGGCGAAGCACCCGCCTGTCCAAGTACCGTATTCACTAATGTAGATGCGAGCCCGAGCGACATCGGCTTCGGCAACATCCCCTTATGTTTTGAGGGAGGCGCCGTAGGCAATGACGTTTGGTTCGCCTTCACTTCCAGTGATACGATTCTAGATTACACCATCACGGTGACCGGAGTCGACGATGGCGGCATAGGCACGATCGAAAATCCCCAGATTGCTCTGTACCGCGGCAACTGCAGCTTCAACGAATTATCTGAGCTGGATTGCGTCTCGGCTGAGGATGGCAGTACGGAGGTAGCGCTTGAAATTGACGGGCTAACTCCTAACCTGACCTACTTTATCCGGATTAGCGACTACAGCGCGAGCGCATCGCCTAATTGGGGAGCGTTTGAGCTATGCGTGGAAGAAACGCCGCCGGATTTTACCATAGACGAAGGTGGCTCCACCGACTGCACTGGAAAGCTGCTGGATACCGGCGGGGCCGATGGGGATTATGGCAACGATGAGGATTTCGCTTTCACTATTTGCCCGGACAATCCGCCGGAATGCCTGATTTTTACACTAGACAACTACTTTATTGAACCCTTGCCAGTAGGGTTTGGGGATCAAATCTCTTTTTACGAAGGGACGGAGGCGACATCCAACAACCTCATCACAAGCTTAGACGGGTTTGATTTTTCGGACGAGGGCGGTGGCGCGGTTTGCTACAGCGTAAAAGCCAATACCGGATGCATGACCGTACGCTTCCAATCCGACGCATCTGGTACCTTCCAGGGATTTGAGGGGCATTGGGAATGTTCCGATGAGTGCCAGGACAATCCGCCCATCACTGTCAACTCGAACGTTGGCGAGTCTGAGATAATTGATTTCGTGGC
This sequence comes from uncultured Phaeodactylibacter sp., assembly GCA_964397205.1. Classification (GTDB taxonomy): domain Bacteria; phylum Bacteroidota; class Bacteroidia; order Chitinophagales; family Saprospiraceae; genus Phaeodactylibacter. Next base: position 5,246 of record CAYNIT010000020.1, read on the forward strand.
AACCCCGGTCACCACAGCCGAAATCGCCAGTATCAATTGCCCGGGAGTTTCCTATGGTACCTTCCAGGGAGACGATACAGAGCTGGGGCTGAGCAAAGGGCTGCTGCTGACCAGCGGATCGGCTGAATATGCTGTGGGGCCGAACAACAGCGAGGGAAGCAACCCCCTAGCTAATAACGGAGCACCGGGCGATGCAGACCTCGATGCTCTTTCTAATGTATTTGGAGATAGTTTGGCTTCGCAAAATGCCTGCGTGGTAGAGCTTGATGTTTTTGTAACCGCTGAGGAATTGACTTTTGAATATATTTTTGCCTCAGAGGAATACCCAGAGTACGTTAACGGATCCTTCAACGATATCTTTGCTTTCCTGATATCGGGCCCGAGTATAAACGGCGACCCAGTCATCGGTGATCAGCGCAATATCGCCATCATACCGGGAACAGATACCCCCGTGCAAATCAACAGCTTGAACAACCTGCAGAATTGGGAATACTACCGCAACAACGAAAACAGCCTCAGCGTACAGTACGACGGGCTGACCAGCGGCTTCATGGGCAACCCCAAAACACTGGTCGCCCGCTCCCCGACGATACCCTGCAATACTTACCGCTTGAAGCTCGCCATTGCCGATAGAGGGGACGAAGTATTTGACTCGGGCGTTTTTATTTCTGAACTCCGGGCAGGGACGCCCAACCTATTTGTACAATTCAATTCTGGCATCGACTACCTCGTAGAAGAATGCTTAGACACGCCCGACGACCTTGTCATCGAGCTGGACGAGCCCAGCGAAGACACCACCCTTTACGTCACCAACGTCGGCGGGAGCGCTACACTGGGGGAAGACTACCTGTTGGAAATACCGGACACCATTGTCTTCTTGCCCGGGGAAGAAGAAAAAGCTTTTCCCATTACCACGCTATCGGATATGGAAGCGGAAAGCACCGAAGAAATCACCGTGGCATTAACCAATGATTTTGGCTGCGGCGAAATAGTATACACTGAGCTTACCATAGAGTTGCGGGATGAGATCAACATTGACATTCTCAGCCCGGAAGATACCCTTGCGGTCTGTGCCGACAGCTCCCGGCTTGTAGAAGTTACCGGAGCTACCACCTTCTTCTGGTCTCCCGTTGACGTATTCAACGAGCCTACGAGCAGCGCTCCTTTCATTAGCACGGATTCCAGCCAGTGGGTGTTCGTGCAGGGCAATACCGGGCCTTGTTCCGACACCGATTCCATTTTTCTGGAAGTCATCGACCCGCAGATTGAAATTACCGCCCAAGACCCAACTGCTATCTGCGAAGGAGACAGCGTTCGCTTGCAGGTTGCCAACAACCTGATGGACAATAATCTGCAGTGGTCCCCGGCAGCTGGTTTGGATAATACGGACAGCAGTTTCGTTGTAGCCAAGCCCCAGGAAAGCATCGAGTACACTGCTTCCGTCAGCATTAAAGGTTGTACGGTTCAGGATACCATTCCGATTGATGTTTCGCTCTTTGATGTGCCGGCGGTCACCGCCGATACAACGATCTGCGAAAACTTCTCAGTACAGCTGGGAGAAGATCTTGAATTAGACAGCCTGACTACCACCTATCTCTGGACACCAGATACGGGGCTCGACAACGACACCATACCCAATCCACTGGCTTCGCCTGCTTCCACTACAGCCTATCAGCTGGTATCAACCAGCCGGGACGACTTTTGTAGCGACACCCAGGAAGTACAGGTGACCGTCTTGTCCGCAGATGTCTCCATCGACAATCCGGATACCACGGAGATATGCCTGGGCACTACCGTAGAACTTACCGCTCAAACAACGACTGGAACAACCGATGGCCTGCGCTGGTCTCCGGACGACGGTACGCTCAGCGACACCACTGGCCTCAGTGTGGAGGCTACTCCAGAAGCCAGCCAGTGGTACTTTGCCACGTATACACTAGGGGAATGTACTGTGGTGGATTCCGCTTATATACGAGTAGACTCTCTCCCAGCCGGCCCGATTACCGCTGATCCAGAGAAAGACCCCTACTGCCAGGGCGAGACCATTGTGCTGAGTTCTCCCACCTACGAACCCAGCAACTTCCCGGATATAGAGCACCTTTGGATACCTTCTGAGGGGCAAGAAACCCCGGACAGTCTTTGGAATATGGTGCTTACCGCTCAGGACACCTTCCTATACCAGCGCATCACGACCAATCGGGCCTGCATAGATACGGCAGACATTCTTATCAATGTGCTGGAACCGCCTAGGGCTATGATAAGCCCACAGGATACCACCATCTGCGCAGGCGAGCCGGTGAGCTTCACACTGACGATCGATGGCCCCTTCGATTCCTTCGAATGGATGGGCAGCGGGTTGAGCTGCACCGATTGTTTTGACCCCACAGCTTCGCCTGCCTCCGGCAGCTACATGGTAGAGATTGAGAATATGGATTGCAATTCCTCGGTATCAGCTACGGTCAACACGGTTCAGCCGCCTGATTTGCTGCTGAACCCGAATACAACCATCTGCGAGGGCAATAGCTTGGAGCTGAACTTAGCTACTTCACCCAATACCACGTACAGCTGGACTTCGCCGAATTCAACTTTCACCTCCGATGAACCGCAGCCGGTGGTGTCTCCAGAAACCAATACGACTTACCGGGTCGTAGCGGATAATGGGCAGTGTGCCCCGGTGGAAGGTGAAATTATGGTTGAAGTTGTGCCCGAAGCTATAATTTCCGAAATAACCGCTTCCGACACGATACTTTGCTCTGGGGAGGGCGTGACTTTGAGCGTTGAGACAGAAGATCTACAAGAAGGAGACCAACTTACCTGGACGGGGCCAAATGGGCTGGCCGTAGGGCAAGGGGCTTCCGTAGATTTTGTCCCCGAAAACAGTGGGGTTTACACGCTAACCTACGAAAGCGCTGCGGGTTGCCCAACCCAAGTGCGCAACCTTGAGCTAGAGTTGCTGCCCGCCCCGGTCGCTGATTTGGCATCCGATACATTGATTTGTTCCGGCGAACCGGTGCAGCTCAACTTCGTAGCGGATCCGGGCACTTCCTACAACTGGACTTCCGACGATCCCGGCTTCAGCTCTACGGATGCCTTGCTGACGGTGAACCCGGAGGAAACGACTACCTACTCCCTGATCGCAGACAACGAGGGGCCCTGTCCGGCCATCGAGGCGGATATCACGGTGACCGTAGCCCCTACTCCTACGCTTGAAATCGAGGGGCCCAATTCCATTTGCTTCGGAGAAGAGATCACTTTGGATGCTATCGTTTCCGACGATATTGGAGAGGGCACCTACAACTGGGAAAGCGACAACGGGCAAACCTTCGAAGGGCCCTCTATAACGGTCAGCCCGGAATTTACCACTACCTATACCCTTGGCTACCTTTCCGCTTCGGAATGTGATTCGATTACCCAAACCTTTACGGTAGAAGTATTGAATGGAGTGGACCTTTTGGAGCTGGACTTGGATCCCTCGGGCGGACAGTATCTGCAGGGAGATGTGATTACGGTGGCCGCCAGCTACAATACCGAAGTCAACCAGGGTGCCATATTCACCTGGGTGCTCAATGGAGATACCGTAGCAGTAGGCGACTTTGAAGAGGCCATAGACCTAGAATTGCTCAACGATGGTGATATGCAGCCTTTGAATTTGACGGTAGTCAGCCCTAACGGATGTACGGATTCCATCTCCATCAATATCGACGTTGATCCCATTGCAGTGGATATCCCCAACACCTTTACCCCCAACGGCGATGATACCAACGACTTTTTCAACTTCGTCTCCAACGCTCCGGAGCGGGTGCAGGTGGAGGAATTCGTCGTCTACAACCGCTGGGGCCAGCAGGTTTACAATAGTGAAAACCCGGATCAGGGTTGGGACGGCACCTTCAACGGCGAGCCGCAGCCTTCCGAAGTGTATTTCTACCAAATAGAGTTGCTACAGCCCAATGGGGAGTCATTGGGTACTTTCCAGGGCGATGTGACTCTGCTCAGGTAGTTTCATGGCTCCCATAGCATAGCGGAAAGCCATGCTATGGGAGTTTCCCATTGCTTTGCTAAAGCTTTAGTTTATCCGCAATATCCTGCGGGATGGCGTCTTTGTGGACCATCACCCCTACGGTTTTCATGCGGAAATAGGGGGCTGACATGTACAAATACCCATCGTACGGGCTTATGGCGCCCCAAGAGTTTTTAGTGAGGTAATAAGTTTTGCCCGTTTGATCTTTGGCAATCCCCGTTAGGTGCATGAGATGGTCATCGGTGGTGGCATAACTTTCGAAAGCCCGTTGCCGGTTCTCCTGAGTGGCTTTTATTTCCTCTACGGGCGCTTCGAATTTGTCTTCGTCTTTTTCATCTACCGGCATAATGGCAATCCCTTTGCCGGCGCTGAAACCTTTCTCGCCCACATCGCCATCCCAGGCTACCGTGTAGCCGCTGTTCAGGGCATGCTCGGTGATGGCCTGCAGTTCATCCAGCGGTACATTGAAGTAGGTTCCGTTGGAGTAATTATCTGGAATCTCCAGGATGAACGTCTCGTAGAATGGATGGTGGGTGAAGGAAGTCAGGGTGACATAATCCTCTGGGTCGACGGGCAGGGAGGCCGCAAAGGAGGCCGGGGTGTATGTTTTCCCTTCGTACTCAAATTCCTGCGGGACTTCGCCCATGTAGTTGTCAAGCACCGCCTGGAACGCTCCTTTCCACTTTGGGCTGAGGCGCTTGGTCTCCATGATGCCATCGAGCAGCCCCTTTAGCGCCGCTACCATTTCGCTGTGATCGTGGTATTGGTCTCCCGGCAGCTTTCCGGAGTACACGGATTCTGGGACGGCACCCGCCATTTGCATGGCCCGCATGACATCGTGGCTCAGGCTTCCCTGGCTGAAGTTGGCTTTGCCCTGCCGCAGCAGGTAGTTTTGCGCTTTGTCTTCGTAGATGGTGCGGACCATGTACATTTCAGAAAGGTCGTAGGCATCTTCTCCGAGCCGCATCAATTCTGACTCCAGGAAGGAAACCGTGGTAAAGCTCCAGCAAGTGCCGGTCCGTTGCTGGTTTTTTACGGAAGTACAGTCCAGCTTCTTCTCTACAGTGAAGGTATACTGCCCTATGCCTGGAATCGATAGCAGTAGGGCGATTACAAACAGCAGTGATCTCATCATTTTCATCTTATTAGTGTAATGTTGCCTTTTTCGAAGTAAGTCTCTCCGTTGAAGCAGCGGGCTTCCAGGTAGTAACCGTATACGTCGGGAGCCAATTCCCGTCCCCGGAAAGTGCCGTCCCATGCCCGGGACTGCTCGTTGGTTTCAAACACCATTTCGCCCCAGCGGTCGTAGATGGCGAAGTACAGCTCATCTATGGTCTGCCCTTCCACCCGCAATTCGTCATTGAGGGCATCGCCGTTCGGAGTGAAGGCGTTGGGGACAAATATGTAGGGAGGCAAGCATTCTCCCAGAAAAGTGAGGGTCAGAAGAGCTTGGTTGCTGCAGCCGTTTTCGTCGGTGATGCTCAAGCTATAGGTGATGGTAGAGTCGACCATAGCCCTGGGGTTGCTCACAAATGGATTGCTCAGCCCCTGCGCCGGCGACCACTCGTAGGAATAGCCGGGCGCTGCCGTTGAAAAGAGCTGCACTTCCTGGGGGGCGAAAACGGTATCTTGCTCGGCGCTGACCTCAAGCGGCGGCGTGCTTTGCTCGATGAATACTTCGATTTTCTCCGTCGTCGTGCAGCCTTGTTCGTTGGTAATAAAAACGGTGAAAGCCTGATCCGAATCGGCCTGTACCAGCACTTCATTGGTCCCTTGCCCTTCCAAAATACGGCTATCGGGTGCCCAGTCGTAAAACAGTTCCTGCTCTTCCGGAATTTCGACGACTTCCAAGCGCGCTGAGTCTCCTTCGCATATTCCGATAAAGGGGTCGGTGAATACCAGTATTTCACTGGCTTCTACCCTGATGCTATCCTTGGTACGGCAGCCGAAGGTATCGGTCAGCTCCAGGTAAAAGGTCTGCAGGCCGCTGACGTTGGCCTCCAGGGAGTCCCCGGTTGCGAGCAGGCTCCCAAAATCGGGCGATAAGGACCAGGCGTACTCTGCCGCAGCCGGGCTGAATGCCCCCAACCGGACGGTATTGCCGCAAATCAGCGTATCCGGGCTTTTCTCATATGAAATAGGCGGCGCCACCTGTACTGATACACTGCGTTCGAATGCACAGGGGCCATCCTGCTGCTCGAGCAGCAAGTCAAAAGTTTGATCCTGCTCTGGCTGTACTGTGGGGTTAGGGGCATTGGGGTTGTCAAAAAAAGCATCCGGTGACCAGGTATGAGTATAACCTGGCAGCGGGTCAGGGTTGAGCGCTACTGCTTCACCGGGGCAAACAGCCAGGCTGTCCGGCAGCTGCGGATTGGGGATTTGCCATGAAATTTCTTGTGTCACTTGTTCAACGCAGCCATCGGAAGTGCGGATGGTAAGGGTAACCGGCAGGGTCTGATCCTCTAGTATGGTAAGCGTAGACGAAGGGCCCGTGGCGCTGAGCCCGTTCCCGAAGTCCCACTGCCAGTCAATGATTTCGCTCTGGGTATTCACGGAAGTGTCAGCAAATTCTACCAGTAAGGTGTCAGAGCAACCAATGGTTTCGTATTCAAAGCCGGGAATGATCTGCGGCTCCTCCACGGTAATTTCCCGGACGATGGTATCCTTGCAAGCCAAAAAGGCGCTGTGGGTGATCTGCACTTCGTAGGTGCCCGGGCTGCTGTAGGTATGGCTGGCTTCCGCTCCCGTCGCCACGGCGTTGGGGTCTTCGGGATCGCCAAAGCGCCATAGGTAGAAAGGGGCATTGACGCTGCTGCTGCTGAACTCTACCGTGTAGCCGCCGCACTGCTGGGCAGCCACGAAGTCCTCCTGCGGCAGGGTGTCGATCAGCGTCAAGGAGAGCGTGTCGAGCAGGGAGCAACTGAGTTGGTTTTCTATGCTGGCAAAAACCTCAAAGGTACCGGGCTCCGGCAGCTCAAAGAAAACGGTTGGGCTTTCGCCACCGAAGATTATCAAGGGGTCAGGGCCCCAGTCAAAGCTGAGCTCATCCGTAGAATCTTGGTTGAGGGCGGTGACGCCAGCCAGGCTGCCTGGGCAAATGGCTTCATCAGCGGCAAAGACAACATCTACGGCATTGCTGAGTAGCGTGGTAGAGTCAATGGCAATGCAGCCAAAGCTGTCACGAGCCAGAAAATAGTACCGCTCCTCCCCTATCAGCTCTACCGTGACAGGATTGCTCTCGCCTACTATTGTCTCAAAACTCGGATCAAGCGACCAAAGGAAGGAGGTACCGGTATTGCTCTCGCCCTCTAATTGGTACGTTGGCTCACAAATGGTAGTATCGGGCGGGGCTTCAGCGGTTATGGCGGGCGGTACGAAAACGGTCAGTTGGCGTTTCACCTCGCAAAACCCTTCTGTGTCGGCTACTGTTACTTCATAGGTGGTGGTGCTGCCGGGGGCAACCACCGGGCTGGGGTCATTCAGATCGCTTATTTCCGGGGCTTCTGACCAGGTATAGTTGTAATTTGGATTGGGCTCGGGATTAAGGGTGATGGAATTGCCGGGGCACAGCACCAGCGTATCCGAGGGCAGCACATCCTGCAGTAAGGTTAGATCAAAAACCTTAGAGGCGGTGCTTTCGCAGCCGTTGGTATTCACGATGCTCAGCTCTGCGGTGTATTCTCCGCTTTCCGTGAAGAAAAAGCTCGGGTTTTGCAGCTCCGAACTAAAGCCCGCCGGGCTGACGGTCCAGGACCAGGACGTGATATCCGCCAGATTGTCGGCGGATTGGTCCGTAAATTGTACTTCCAAAGAGTCACTGCAGGTCTCCTGATCGATATCGAAGTCTACCGACAGGGAATTTGGCTGCAGTCGTATTTCCTGGGTAAAGGTATCGGCACAGACTTCTCCGGGTACTGCGATGAGCTGCACTTCGTAGGTGCCAGTGTCCGAGAATGTATATACTGGGTCGGAGAGCACCGAGGCCGCCCCGGGATTGCCCGGGTCGTTGAATTTCCACAAGTAGCTGCCAACCCCGTTGCTTTGATTGTCAAAGCTAACGGTCAGATCGCCGCATTGCACTTCCGGGGCGGCAAAGGCAGCGGTGGGCTCGCCACACACCCCTACATTGTACTGAAAGTCGCGGCGGGTGGTTGAGATGAGCTCCCCATTCCGGTATTCTTCGGCGCAGATGCCTACCACAAATTGGCCGATGGTATTGGGCAAGCCCGTCAGCAGGCCGGTTTCCGAATCGATCTGCAGCGGTACGCCGCCTGGGTTGCCGTTGAGCATGTTGTCTACACCGTAGTCTTCATCCCAAACTATTTCTTCATAGGGCGGATTATTGGGAGGCTGTGGCATAGGAATATCCTGATCGGCTCCCGCCAGCGGAGTGCACAAGCGGTATACGATGGAGTCGCCGTCGGGATCAATGGCGGACTGATCAAAAACGATGGGCTCGTTGGCGCAGATGTAGATGGGGGGCCAGTCTTTGAATTTGGGGCTGCTGTTACAGGCCTCAAGCGCTTTTTCCGAAATGGTGACCCCGTAGGTGGCGCCGGTTTCCAGGGGAGCAACGATATTGGCGATGGTCTGATTGCGGCAGCAGCGCTGGTACGCTAGCTGGTAACCGCCCGGCCGGGGTTCTAGCTCTACGATGGCGCGGTAGGTAGTGGTGTGGACGCAAACGCTAGGGGGTACGACCAGGCACTCGTTTGTGAGGACAGGGTTGAGGGTGTCGTTGCCCATCAGGTCGATGCGGATTTCATCCAGCAGCTCGTTATCCGCGCTGAAAATGCCAATGGAGGCCGGATCATCGAACCAGGCATTGGGATTGCCGTTGAAGCAGTCCCGGAAGATGGTCAGGGTGATCTCGTACTCGTTGTTGCCCAAACAGGTGTAGTTCATTTCCCCTCCTACGATGTGGGTGGCTTGCAGGCGGAAGGGGGCTACAAGAAGCAATAGCAAAAAAAGGGAAAAACCGATAGACTGTCCGATTCGCATAAGCGGCAGAGCGTGATGGGTTGACTTAAAGAAGCAAACTCTGGCTGAAACTCGGCTCAGGCAGAGGTGAATAAAGATACAACACTAATGGCGAGTGTTGAAATTATCCCGGCTGCAAATTTAGATTGTCAGTTAATGGAGCTTTGCCCACTAGCCGCTATCTGAGCTTCATTCCGGTATAAATTCCATTATTGCCTGTACAAACCGCTCCGGCTCTTCCATCCAGGGAAAATGCCCAGCTTTTGGTATGACTGTTAAGCGAGCTTTGGGGATTAATGCCGCGGCTCGCTCGCCCTGCGCCAGCGGAAAGAATGCCTCTTCTTCTCCCCAGATGATCAAGGTGGGGACGCTCACCGCCCGCAGCTCCTCATCCGTATAGGCCTCCACGGCCTTTCCACGGCCCAGAAAGAACGGGTACCGGCCTCCGGGCCTCCGTATGACTTCTGCGGCGTAACGGTGCCAGGCTGGGTGGGCGACGGAGGCATCCTTCATTACTTTGCTGCCCAACAGACGATCCCATAGAGGAATGGGCAGCAGGCGGTACAGCAGCATACGCGGAATAACACTCCAGCCAGACACGCTGCCTAGCCCTCCCGGGCTGACCAGCACTATTTTGTACAACCGCTCTGGATGCTGCAGTGCAAAAGCGATGGCCACCGAACCTCCCTGCGAGCTGCCCACCAAATGAAAGCGGCGAATGCCCAGTTCATCCAGAGCAGCTTGCAGCCAGTCGATGTAGAACCCTTTACTGTAATCCGCCCACGGCTTGTCCGACTCCCCGTAGCCTGGCTTGTCGAATGCAATGACCCGGAAGCGCCGGGATAACGGGCCGATGATTTTGTACCAGCTTGTGCCGCCTCCACCTGCGCCGTGCAGCAGGACCAGCACTGGGCCCTCCCCTGCCTCGAGATAAGATGTACGTATGCCATTGGCGTTCAGGAACCGATGTTCGGCACTCGGCTCAATAAGCTGTAGCAGTTGCTGAAAGTTGCTTTTCATCCTCCTCTTTTATGTGGTAAGCGGTAAAGGTAGCCTGTTTTACGGGGATGAACATTCTGGGCAGTGGAGCCGGTCACTGTTTCCTCTATTGGCCAAGTTTTGAGTAGGTTTTGGCTAACTGTTTGGATATTTTTTATTTGTTAGAAAACTTTAAATGAGTAAAAGAAAACAAGAAAAAGCTAACCTTCAGCCAGTTTAGCGGCTGGCTGCTCCCGCCAGGCCTTCAACACTTTTTGCAGCTGCACGAGCATGTAGTGGGAGTCGATAAGAAATTCCAGCCGCCGGCGTTTCCCTTGGCACTCGATTGAAATGCTGTTCTTCATGGGTTGCCCTTTGAGCTCCGCCATGATATCATTCAGGCTTTCCGCCGCGATGTCAAAACAGTGGTCTACCTTTATCCGGTCTAAATCTTCGACTTTAATAGCCTCAACCAGTTTCTTTTGTTGATCCAGAATTCTGATCTCTTGTGCATCGGCTTCCAGAAAATGCTGGGCCACCATCTTATTCATCGCCCGCTGCGCCTGCACGAGGTAAACAAAAGAGCCCACCATAATTGCCATGAGCATAAAGCCCAGTAAAACCGTTAAATCAAACATAAATTGCACCAGGCCGATCAAAGAAAAACTTACAAAATTCAAAATGATTACTGCTTTGCGCTTAGCGTAAAAGTTCTGGTCATCGATCAAGGGCGCTTTGAATGTACTCATGAGCTACTATTACAGTGTTTTAAAAAAGTTGACCAGCTGCTGCACCTTATCCCGGAGGTCCGTGTCTCCCCTACCCAGTACATCCAGAGCGTGGGCGAAGAATTGCATATGGACGAGCTCACTGAACTTCTGCTTCTTGGAGCCGCCGAAGCGCCAGGCAGCTTGGTAATGCTCGATAATATCGTTCTTCAGCTCAGTCCGCTGCGCCTTGGTGTCGGCATCCAGCAACTGCACTTGTTTTAAATTAATGATTTCTATGAGATCCCAAAATTCCTGCTGGTTGTGGGTGCGCTGGGCTTCGGCGCAGAGCTGCTCCAGGTATTTGGTAAGCGGCTCAGGCAGCAGCCGGCTCAGTTGGATGAGCCGCCCCTGTTCGCCCAGCAGCTTCTCTGCGGCGATCCAATTCACTAGCGGATAAATCCGGACTTGCGACAGCGATTCATTGTGCCACTGGCAAGCAGCTTTGTATTGTTCAGCCATTTGTTCCAACTGAGTTTTGAGGCTGTCTGCCTTCTTTTCCAGAAAGCAAAGCCGTTTGTAAGCGCTGCCCATCAGGCTGTACCGTTCACTGTTGGCACCGAAAGCAATCAAGCTTTGCAAATGGCCCAGAATAGCTGCCATTTCGGCTCGGTGCTTTTTCTCTCCTGCTTCGCGCCTGCCTTCCAAGAGATCGCGTACTACCAGCTGCGCCCGTAGATTGCACCATTGTTCTACAGCTTTGACGGAAAAATCGGATTTTGGGCTGGACTGCAGCCGTCGGTATACCTCGACTGCCCGGTCAAATTCTGCCAGTTCTGCATAGATGATTGCCTCCAGTTCAGCTATTTTGCCATTGCGCAAGCCAGATGCTTCAATACCTTTACGGATCTCCTCCAGCTCTTTCAGATGCTGTTCTTCGCGCTTATCTCCGGATCGTACATCATTAAGCAGCTGCTCCAGATCGATCAAAATCTCCTGATCCAGGATGTAGGACCGCTGGCCGTTCTCTTGGGCATGGCTTTTTTCCAGCACAAAAAACTGATCGCCGTAGCACTGGTAAGCGCCCCAGGTCGTATTTTCTGGAAATTGGTAATAACAAGCGGAACGCGCTTGCTTGACCGCCTCGCCGAAGTAAGCTCCGTCAAGCATGGCTTTGTAGAAAGCTGTTGCGAACAGCCGGGCGGCAGCGTCATTAACTGCCCAGCCCGCCACCACTACGGCTTTGACGCCATTGCGGATCAACTGAGTGCCGATGTTAGCCGCCAGTTCGTGCTTGTGCTGGAAATAAGCTTCCTGTTCGGGCTCCACCTTGCCCATATAGCAGGAATTGATGAATACCAGTTCTGGCGTGCTGCTGATTTGATTGAACTCGGCGGGGCTCAGCACAACGTCTTCCGACAGTAATATACCCGTTTTGCCCTCTGGCCCGTACCGCAGTACGCCATGGCTGGCGATATGAATGATTCTGAAGTCTTTGTACAGCAGAGGCACTACCTCTTCAAAAGTTTCGCGGACGGATAGGGCTGTATCGTACTGCCTGGCCTGCAGCACAGATTCCACTTCTCTGGCTTCCCGTTCAGCTTCAGGCAATTGGCGCAAGCCGCCCTTTTTCAAGAGCGGATCGCCAATAACCAGCGCCCGGCGGTTGTTCACGGGCTTTATTTCCCGCCGGTCGTGCTTCGTACTCAGCTGACGTATCATGCCCGCTGACACACAGATCGGCAACCCCTGTTTCTCATCGTAGTGTAGCAGCTCCCAGGGGTACCAGGCGGTGTATTCATCCAGGATCATCAGGATATTTTGCTGGCTGTGGAAAGCGGACTTGAAATCATGCGGCAACAGCAATTCAAAGACCGTCTTGACCAAGTCGCGGTCCCAGCGGTCTTCCAGGCTGCCGCGTTTCAGTAAGCCACGGATGAGTTCTTGATTGGTAAACAATTGCCGTTCCGGCACCTTGGCGCGGCCGGAGGAGGCTTGGAAAACCAGGCTCTTCTGTGCCCCCTGCTCCACCGCTGCGGTAATGCGTTTCCACCAAGCTTTCTGATTGCTCAGCGGCACATGTATGCGCCGGCCTCCGGCTTCCTGTATCGGGTGTTTCAAATCTGCCCGCTGGCCGAAGCGGCCCAGGCTTATGCTGTCGTTCAGGCGGTAGAAAGCATTCAGGGCGATGTGCCGGTACAATTCGATGAATTCTACCTCTCTGATGGTAGGAAGCTGCTCGTTGAGCCGCTGTACTTTTTGGTTGGCGTGGAGCACCCCTTCCACTATGCTGTCGATCGAAGCGGTGAGCGACAGCAAGCCGTAGGCGCTGCCGATCAGCAGCGGAGAAATGCCCAACTCCTGCTGGCCGGTATTGCGATGCTGGAATATGTACTCTAGACAGGCTCTTTCTATCGTTTGGCTCAGATTGAAAGGAGTCAATTCCTCCGGTGTGCCCAGGCCCGCGATGATAGCCCCTGGCGCTGATCCGTCTTCTGCCAACAGCACCAGGTTGGAACCGATTGCCCCAGGATAAAGCCCCACCGCTTCGCGCTCTGCTAATCTGCCGCCAAGCATATAATCCATGGTTCGTTCGGCGCTGACGATGCCGTCGCCCTGGAAGTGGCCAATCATTACCGGATAGCTGGCGTAACGCAGGTCGCCGTTTTTCACCTGTACCCGGATGGGTTCCGCATCCAATTGCTCCGGGAGCTGGTAGGGTTTTGGGGCATCCATACCGAGGGCTCCCTGCAGGAGCGCCTCCGGCTCTGTACTAAACACTTCGGAAACCGGCATTTCAAATATGCGCTCTGCGGAACGGGAAAGCGGCCGGGTGTTCGACAGGCGCTCCGTGCGCCCCTCTTCCAGCAATTCCCGGATGGCTGGGAACAATCGCTCGTCATTGGCCAGCTCCATGTGGGTTGTGGAGGTGTAATAAATGGCGCCCGGCGGCATTTGGCCAGGTATACCCGTGCGCCAAGTTACGCTGCCGTCTCCCTGATCGGTCCCCGTGAAGATCAACTCGTAGAAGCGAGGCCCGAAGGGATTGTCCGGATTCAGCGCATTGGCCAGGGCACTCGTCTTCTTTTTGTCAATCTTGCCACCGTTTTGGTCGCGGAATATAAAATTGGATACCGTCCGGCCCGAGCGGCCGGCAATGTAAATGAACGGGCTAAGGTCCAGCCGGGGCAGCCTTTGGCGAACAAACTCCCGGTACTCCCGGAAGTGCTGAAGGCTGCCTTCGCCATTGGGCGTAACCCACTCCCGGAAGCCTGTGCCCAATTTTAGCACCCGCCAGAGTTCGGGGTCGGCAAAATCATGGGCCTCATCGTCAATCGGCAGCAGTTCGTACAAGCCAGGGTGCTGCACAAAAATCTCTAGCAGGTCTTTTTTGCTTTGGAAGAGCGAAAGCAAGGCAATTTGACTTACCCGGCGGCTGTAGCCGGTAATGACTTGCGGAATCAGGTAGGAGCCGCGCCAGGGCGTACCCAGCAGCAGCACTCGGAAATGCGGCTGCGCGGTAAGTTGCTCCCAGGTTTCCTCCCGCCGCATCATCAAGTCCCGCACTACCAATCCCCCCATCGAATGAGCGATAATCTTAACAGGCTGGCCCATGTCCAGCACTTCCTCCAGTTGCTCAGCCAGCGCCGCGCTTGCCTTTTTGAGGGAAAGGCGCCAGTCAAAGGGAAAAACCAGCAGTTCGTAATCGTCGCTCAGTTCCTCGGCGAGTTTGGCGTAAGCCGTTTTGACTACCGAACGGGCGGCGATGCCTTCCGCTTCCACCGTCAATTGGGAAAGATTGCCGCTCAGTATGCGGCGGTAGTTGAGCCATATCGGCCCCTCTTCATCGTAAAGATTGGAGCCCATGATGCCAGGCAGCAGTACCACTATCGGTTTTTCGCCTCCTATTTCGGCCTGGGGTTCCAGCCCGCCGCCGGGCAGCAACGCGCGTTTGCGCGCTGCCTCTGATACTTCTTTGAAACCGGCACTCCTGGCTTGGCTTTCCGTAAGAGCCAGCTGAATGGCTTTCTGAGAGTCGGGTTGGCGGAAGTAAGAAAAGTGGTCTACCGTACTGCCGATGAAAAATTGGTAGCAGGGCTTGGACCGGCGCTGGCAGCCCATGAACATAGAATCTGTATCGACGACAAAGTCGTTGTCGGTAAAATAGTACAGGCGGCTGAGCAGATAGAGGATCGTTTTGCCGATGCCTTTAATGCCTGCATTGCCGGCAATAATGCGCAAGTCTCCTTCCAAAGAAAGCTGATGGTTGTTGAAAATGTTCTGCAGAGGAGAATCGGGCATCATCGCCTCCAGCCCGGGCAGTACTTTAGGATTGCTGCGCTGGGAGATGGTGGAGGACAACAAAGCCCGGACTCCCTGAAAGAAAGGGTTGGCGGCTTGCCCGATGCCCAAGCCGATGGCGTTGAGCAGGAAGTTCAGGAAGTGGTCCAGCCGGCGTGACAGCAGGGAAGTCCCCGCTATCGGAGCGGCTACCCGCACGAAGCGGCTGACCCGGATTTGCTTTTCCTCCGCCAGGGCGTTGAGGCGGCGCAGCAGCATAGCATCCGCGGGCCGTTTTTCGTTTTCTAGAAATTTTATCTCGCTCTCGTCGAAGTAGGTGGCCGGATGGCTGCAGCGACTGAGCAGTTCGCCGATCAGCCCGCCGCGGGAGTGGCTCAGCAAGTGCAATTCCAAACGGGCCGGTATTTGCTCGAGTAGGTCTACGGCATTCTGCAGGGGGCTTTTGGTCCAGGTATAATGCTCGCAGCTCAGGATATTGCTGCCGTACTGGCTACAGATTTCTTTCCAGTAATCTGAGCCCGCTAAATCCCCGAAAGAACCGTTTGTGCTGGAGCAAGTACCGTGCAGTAACAGCAATACGGGATGCTGCTGCTGCATCGGGTGGTTGGCCTCAAGCGGGCGTATGCTCATGTCAGGACTGGCCAGCATGAGCCCCTCTTCGACTATTTTGGACTCAATCCGCTCGGCTATCTCTATGGCGATGGGCTCCGTAACTGCCTTTGGTTTGAATATTTTCAGCCCCTCGATCAGTACCTGCTTAATGCCGCCTCGTTCATTGAGCGGTATTTCCAAAGCAGCCGGTATTTCCAGGGCACCGTCGGCGGAGCGTTTGGTTTGCCCCAGCAGCTCAGGCAGCTCCCCTGCTGGCCCGTACCAAAACGTTTGGTCTTCGAAGGTAAGTTCTATGAGGTCGCTTTCGGCCACTTCCTCCGGGGCTTCGGAGGCATCAGCGGTTCGGGAAGCAGACAGCTTGATGGACTTAAACAACTCGGGCTGGTGTTCGCCCAAAAAATCAAATTCGGCCGATTCAGAAGCTTCGGAACGGCCACGGTAGCTGATTTTCATCTTCGTGGGGTTTGGCTAGGAGTGCAATATAAGGTTTTAAGCCGGAAGCAAGCGCTTTCTATATGCCTACACTGCCGGGCCTAAATAAAAAACCGCCCCCCTGAGGTACGAAGGAGGCGGCTTGAAACATGTGAATGGGATTATACTGGGACAGCGATATTTAAACGTCAAGCTAATCTGGCCTTGATCTCATGCTCGAGCGATTACTGTTTAATGATGCGTTTCTGAACGGCTCCTTTGCCGCTGACAATCTGCAACAAGTAGGCACCCGGCGGCAAGCCCTCGAGGCTCAGCCGTTGATTGGCATCTTGGGTACGGATGGGCACTGCTCTGCCATCAATGCTAAAGAGGCGCAAAGCATCTACCTGAAAACCATGCGCACTGCGGATGTTGACCCAGTCGGAAGCAGGATTGGGGAAAAGGGAGAAGGCGCCATCCAATTCCTCCTGATTGGTGCTGCTGACCCGGATTTCAAACTCCGTATCTAGCCCCTGTACGGGCAGGCGGCCCTCGCTCTGATTAATGGCGTAAACTTCCTTGATTTCAACCCTCGACTTGGTCAAGCCAGCAATATCGTCTATAATGCCAATGATGTAGACTACAGGGCCGTAGCCAGAGACATTGTTGTTATCTGTACGGGTTAGGGCTACCTCGATTTGCCCTTCGCTGTAGACCTTGTGTACTGTGATGGCATTAACTCCAGGCTCTCCGAACCAGCTCACAGGATAAGCCAGCTCAATCGAGTTAGGGTCGAGCACTTCCGGGTCGTATTCCACTGTAAAGGCAATGCCGTAGGCATCCTCTACGGGCAGTTCTTCGGTACCTACCACCACGGGCAGTTCAAAAGAAGCTCCATTCGGCAACCCAAAGGGCGCATCGATGAAAGCGGGCGGATCAATTTCTGTACCTGGCAGCTCTGTTAATGGCTCTGGCTCAGCGTGCTCCAATCCGTAGTTCTCCAAAATCGCGTTGCGGTCTTCAGTATCGATGATGCCGTCCCCGTTGCAATCCGCATGCTTGTAATTGGTGCCATCGGCAAAGGTGCTGTCCCAGTTTGATGCTACTGCAGGCATCCATCCCGTGCCATCGAGCAAGCGTTCGGGCCCCTCAGCCCCGTAGGCCAGGCCAATATTGAGCAGGTCGATGTGGTGGGCGATGTTGTCGGCATTGGCATCGCCGGGCCATACTTCTTGGTCGGCGGGGGTCCAGCAAAGGTTGTCTATTAACCCATCGCCGAATAACCGAAGCTCTTCGAAGGCTCCTCTTATAATAGCCTTGGCAGAGTTGCCCCCAGATGGGTCATTGGAGTAGGGTACTATTTCAATGGTATTCCCATTGGATAATAGCACCTCCTCATTGAAGGGCAAAGTATCCAGCGCAACCAAGCTTGTGGCAGCATTGCCGCCTCTATAGGTGATTGTTGAGGATTGCAAGGAATAGTCAAAAGATGCAAAGCCAGCCGGTTCGTTGAATGCAAAGATCAGTTCAGCTTGCAGGAAATCTACCATTGCTCCCTGCCCGGCATCGAAGAGGGCTGTGCTGTTCGAATCAATCACCTCTACCTGGCAATTGCAGAAATCAGCAATAGCGTAGTTGAATTGTACACCGGCATCCAATCCAATTTCCACTTCGCCCTGCCCGCCTGTATTTGTGGGGCTTACAAATCCAGCAAAGGCTTCAAAGTCCAGGCAACCTCCGCTCGTGCAATCAAATGCCGAAAACGCCACAACACCAGCGCAGTCCGGCTGCTGCAGGTCCTCGACGGTCAGTTCATACAGATTGTCAGTGAAGGGGTTGAAAGGGCCGATGAGCGGGAAAGGGTCGCCGTAGGCGAGGGTATCGTACACCTGCCCGTTGCCGAGTATACGGTATAGGCCATTGGAGGGCACGCCTTCGGCTTCGAAGCTTAATTCGACGTAGAAACCAAGGGTGTCGCAGTAGGCGAAGCTGGCCTCAACTCCGCTGATGCTGCATTCGTCTTCGCAATTCGGGACGGTGTATTGCGCCTCGGCGCAGCAATTGGGCTGATCATTGATGCATGCTTGCAGTACCGCCTGCCCCGAAGAGCTTTGTGGCAAGCTGTCTAGCACCAGCGGCAATGCATCTATCTCGTAGTACCCCAGATAGATGTTGTCCAGGTAGAACTCGACGAAATCATTGCCGGGGTTCTCTGTTTCCAAGCTAACCCAAAGCTCGTAGATGCCATTGTTGCTGCAGCTGGGCTCGATGGCCAGCCCGGTTATACCGCAGCCCCCGGCCTCACAATCCTTAGGCCCCAACTCGGCGTAACCAAAGCAGGCCGGGTCCTCAATATCGAGTATCAGGAAGTCATAGACCGTCTCCCCGTCTCCCGCAAAGGGGCCAAGGGTGATAAAGGTTTCGCTGTAGTCGTAAGGGCCAAAAATGTCGCCATCGGCAAAAATGTAGTAGCCTAGAGCGCCGGGTTCATTGACCTGCACTTCTATATCTACCAGAAATTCGCCCTCCTCACAGGGATGCGGCTCTACAATGACCTGCTCAAAGGTACAGCCAGGGCTGCAGTTAGGGAAGTCGACCAGTTCTTCTACGACTGCATTGCAATCCGTAGCGGCAATCCTCAATTCGTAAGTGGCGCCATCACCAGGCAGGCCAGGAATTTCAAGCGGGAAATCGCCCGCGGCGTATACCTCCTCGAATCCGAGCTCGGGAATGCTCAAGTTGAAGCTCGTAGGGATGCCCTCGTACAGCAGGTCCACGTACAGGGCGAATTCGCCCTCCTCGTTGCAGGCTTCTGGCTCGATGGCCAACTCTTGTATATCGCACTGATCGGTGCAGGGCAGATCGAATTCCAGATAAGCGCAGCAGAGCTCGCCCGCTTCAGCCAAGCAAATCTCCAGCTTGTCAAATCCATCGGGCGGCAAAGGGAAATCGACTTCTGCCCACTGTCCATCGTAAATAACAGTCGTGCTTTGCCCGGTTTCCTGTGAGCTGACCAGCAGTTCGTCGCCTGCCTCAGCACCGGGTACCGAAAAGGCTACAAGATAACCGCCGGCCGCCAAGCATTCGGGGCCGCCCAGGAACTGGGCTTCGATTTCGCAGAGGGGCGGGCATAGAATGTCGTAATCCACCTCTACGCAGCAATCCGGTTGGCCAAGCAAACAGACCGTTACCAGATCGTAAAGTTCATTGGTATTGGGCAAGCTGAAGTCAAAGGTATCGCCCTCGTTGGAGTCGAGCACGCCATAGGCAACTTCCCCTGTTAATTGAGAAGCAACCACTACGGTATCCCCCGGCAAGTTGGCTCCGGGCAGTTCGAGGGCTGCCTGGTATACCGTACCATTAGTATTGCTGCAGGCAGGCGTACCGACGACCTCTGCCTCCTGCAGCGGGCAATCCTCTCCGCAGTCCTGGGGCGGAAGCACCGCAGCCACCTTGCAGCCTGGTGTGTTCCACTGCTCAGCTTCAAACAAAATAGAATCGGTGGGTGCAATGAAGGGCTGCAGGGTCAAGGGGAAGTCCTCGGCGGCGTAGGCCTGGTAGTTGCCGTTGGTATATAGTTTTATAGTATCGTCAGGCGAACCGGCATAATCAAAGTCGATGGTGACATCAAATACGTTATTGGGATTGCAATCGCTGGCCTGCACTGTGAAATGCTCAATCAGGCAAGGCGGTTGCGGATTGATGCAGAAATTGTCAATGCTCAGGCCTGACAAGCCGCCGATGAGCAAAGCCTGCAGGTTGTCGCCGGTGAAAATGAGTTGTCCTTCGTTGAGCGAATTTTCCTCGAACACCACTTCCAGCTGAACGCCGGGCGCCAAGTCGTAAAAGCCGGGCATTAGATTGAAGAGCAGCAACACTTCGGAGCCGTTGGCCGCAAAGTTGACGGTGCCGTCTACTTCGTTTTTGTAGAGAAAGTCCACCTGAACCTTCTCCACCGGCTCGGGGTACTGGCTCAGGTCAAAAACTGTGCTGATGCCGTCGAAATTTAGGTATTGCCCCAGCGCGTTGGAGAAATCTGGCTGCTGCGGCGCGTCCAATACTTTGAGCTGATTGTACGTGTTGGTCCAGAAGAGCGTTTGCACCGGGGCTAAGCGCATGGGTACCTCGGCTTCCTCGTAGAATACCTGGCCGGGCGGGGTGTCGCCCTCGCCGTAGGAAGCCTCCTCGAGCCCCTCAAACCCAATGCATCCTTCCGGGAGCGTTTGGGTACAGATGTTGTCCAATCCAAACTCCTGGCCGCCGATGCGGAAGGAGGCAATATCGCCGCTGAGGCAGATGGTACCGCTCAGCAGATCGGAGCTTGAGCTGTCAAGTTGTGTCTCGATCTCAATGCCGGGCAGATCCAAGTCCGATAATTCCGAAAGCTTGTTTAGTACGAAGACCTCACTGCCGTTGACCGCAAAGTTCTCCTCTCCTCCCCCGTCGAAGAAATCGAAGCAAACCTTGCTGACCGACTGGGAAAAGCGGAAGTCCAGTAC
Source organism: uncultured Phaeodactylibacter sp. (assembly GCA_964397205.1). GTDB lineage: Bacteria > Bacteroidota > Bacteroidia > Chitinophagales > Saprospiraceae > Phaeodactylibacter. Next base: position 25,753 of record CAYNIT010000020.1, read on the forward strand.
GTTATTGCCCTGCAGCAAAAACTTGCCCGGCAGCCAAGACAGATTGGCTTCTTCCTGCACACTAGCGGTCATGAAGCCGGTATTGCCGTTGAGATACAGAATAGGCTGTATAAGCACATCGTAGTTGTCCCTCTGCAGAACGGTGTCTCCGGGGCTGTCGCCTACTCCTTGCCCAAATAGCGGGCCAGTAGGAAAATCTTCAAAGCCCAGACAGTCTTCCTGGGCGGCAAGTGGCGTGAAGGGCAGTAATAGGTTGGCAATTAGCCATAGAGCTAAATAGTTCATGGATTGTTGCATCGGATATTGTCGTTTAGTTCTGAGATTCATTGGCGCGAGCGGTTTGTTTTTAGGCACTACTCACGGTACAAAAATGTAGTTTCGGCTGCCGCCCGCCAAGAACTATTTTTGCATAAATTTGGATTTTTTAAGCCGACAATTGTATAAAACCCCTATTTTAGCTAGACTCTAATGGCTTAAAAGGTTATAAAATTTGGATTTTTCATGCTGCGACACAAGCTGATTAGGCTGCTCCAAAGCTTTGAAAGGCGGGAAATGACGCGATTCCGGGAATTTGCAGAATCTCCCTACTTCAACAAGCACGAAGCCGTGCGGGGCTTGGTGCAGCACCTGAGCGCCGTATTCCCCCAATTCAATGAGGAAAACTGCGGGCGTGCGCCCCTCTTTCAACGGTTGTTTCCGGGCCAGGAGCACGATCAGCAAAAACTGGCGGTCGTTTTCACTTATACCCTGCGTCTGCTGGAGCGCTTTCTGGCGGTTGAGGAATTTGCCCGCGATCCGGTTGGCAGCAGCTCTTTCCTGTTGGAAAAACTAAGGGAAAAGCAGCAGCTTCAGCATTTTGAACGCTCCCTGCGCAAAGCCGAGCGTCAGGCTGAGCAGCAAACCAAACGCGACAGCAGCTGGTACTTGCAACGCTACCGTCTGGCCACCGCTTCCGATCAGTACTTCAACACAGTGGCACAGCGCCGCCGGGATGCCAGCCTGCAGGAAAAGCAGGCTTATCTCAATCAGTTCTTCCTTGCTGTGAAGCTCCGAGATGCCTGTGAGCTGGCGGTGCGGCGCCGTATTTTAAAAATCGAGCCGACACCAGACCCCCTGGCGGATCGCGTACTGGAAACCGCTGAAAGCTGGCCGGAGGCATGGTGGCAAGCACCCGCTATCAACCTCTACTACCGGCTGTACCGCATGATCGAAAAAGGCCAGCCGGCTTACTACCACGAGGCCCTGGGCCACCTGAGACAGCAGCAACACCAACTGCCGGATGAGGAACTGAAAAACATCTACAATTACCTGCAAAACTACTGCATTCAACGGATCAACGCGGGCGATGCAGATTTCCTCAAGGAAATATTTCAACTGTACCAGGCGCAGCTCAAGCATGGGCTGCTGCTGGAAGAGGGCCATCTTTCGGAATGGCATTACAAAAACATCGTTACCACCGGCCTGCGGCTGCAGGAACTGGAGTGGGTATACAACTTTATCGAATCTTTCCGGGAGCATTTGCCTGAAGAAGCGCGGGATAACGCCTACCGTTTCAATCTCGCCGCCTATTACTACGCAGCGAAGCACCATAACAAGGTGCTGGAGCTGCTCACGCAGGTAGAATACAGCGACCTGCGCTACAGCCTCGGTGCCAAGGCGCTGCTACTGCGCACTTACTACGACCTTGAGGAGTACGAAGCCCTGTTCTCGTTGGCCGACTCCTTTAAGCAGTACCTCATCCGCAATAAGCTGATGGCTGATGACCGGCGCTTGGGCTACCACAACCTGTTCAAGCTCACCCGCCGGGCTGCCCTGCTGCGCTGCAATCAAGGGTACTACTCTAGCAACAAGTACCAAAAAGAATTGCAGCGGCTGAAGTCCGACATGGAGGCTGCCAAGGCGGTTTTCAATAAAGGGTGGCTGGCGGAAAAGGTAAGGGAACTTTGAAGAAGCTGAATGGCAGGAAGATGGCTGCGGACGGCTAGCTGGCCATCCGCAGCAGTACTTGCACTTGCTTAGAGCTCTTTGATCTTAATGTCGCGGAACCAAACGTCGTTGCCGTGGTCCTGCAGGCCGATATGGCCTTCCTTAGCTACGTCGATGAAATCTTCGTACTCACTGAATTTGCTTTCGGCTACCATTTTCTTCCAGTCGTCGGTCCAGAGGTGGTACTCTACCACATTTTCTCCGTTCATGCTGTGGACCACGGTGCCGTCGTAAACCAATATTTTCACTTCGTTCCACTCTCCCGCCGGCTTAGCAGTCTGTGGTTCGGCCGGTATCATGTCGTACAGGGATCCCGCCTGCCGGTTGCCGTCTTCGCCCAATCGGGCATCCGGATGCTTTTCGTTGTCGAGGATTTGCATTTCCGGGGCGGACTTCCAGATGGGCTGCCCGTCCTCGCCGCAGCGCTCCCGAGCCAGGTAGAAGATGCCGCTATTGCCGCCTTCTTCTACTTTCCACTCCAGCGCCAATTCGAAGTTGCTGTACGTATCCTTAGAAATGATATCGCCGCCGCCGCCGGCCTCTCCTTTGCCGGAGGCCATGCAGTGAATGCTGCCGTCTACCACTTTCCAGCCCTTTTCCGGGAACCCATCCTTGCAGTATCCCCGCCATTGGTCGGCGCTTTCTCCGTCGAACAGCAGTTTCCAGCCCTCTTCCTTTTCCTTTTCGGTGAGGGTGTTGGGCGGTGCTTCTTCTGCCGCATCAGACTGCATTGTGGTTTCCTCTCCAGCATCCTTTTCCGCGCCTTCCGCCCGCTGATCGCCGCCGGAAGATTGGCAGGCGCTCAGCAAAAAGGCTAATGTCATGAAAATCAATAACTTGTACTTCATAATATGTATGTTTTTCGTCTTTTAGCGTTAATAATTCCATCCCTTTCGATAGGGGCGCTTAATGTAGGTTTCCGCTGCCTTCTTAGCATTTATGGTGGCGTACTCGGTATCGAAATGCGGGTGCCCATCAATAACGGTAAACTGGTCGGTAGTCACTACCCGGATTTCATCCTTTTCGTCGATATTGGTAACCTTCATCTGCTCGCCATCCCAATCTAACCGGCGCTTCAAGTCTTGCAGCCGGACAGCCAGGTTGCCCATAACGACTACCTCATTGAGGGGAGCGGAGTAGCCAAAGTGAGAAGAGGCTTCGGTGCGGCTTCCCGCGTCTTCTTTGCAGGCGCGGACCCAATCCATTTCGTGGCTGGTGGGTACACGTCGCAGCTCGTTGGTGGCTTTGGGCGGGTCATTTTCGCGGCCGATGATGTAGGGGTCGCGGGCGTAGGTGCTACAAATCAGCGTTCCCTTGGTGCCGACGAACATAGCTCCGCCGCCGCCATCGCCCAGTATTTTTCCTTCTGGGATGCCTTCCGGGCGCTCGGGCAGCAAGCCGCCGTCGTACCAGGTGAATTTGACGGGCGGCATGTTGACTTTACCCTTTTTGGGGCGTTCTGGGAAGTAGTAAGTCACCGTCTCGGCCACCGGTGCGCTTTCCGTATTGACTTGTGTGGAGCTGCCTTCGAAAGCAGTGGGCTGCCCCAGTTCCAAAGCTTTAAAAACCGGATCGATGATGTGGCAGCCCATATCGCCTAACGCGCCGGTGCCAAAGTCCCACCAGGCACGCCAGTTCCAGGGCGTATAAGCTGGATGGTACGGCCGCCAGGATGCTGGCCCTACAAAGAGGTCCCAGTCGAGCGTAGGCGGAGTGGAGGGAGTGTCCTTCGGGCGCTCCAGGCCCTGCGGCCAAATTGGGCGGTTGGTCCAGGCGTGCACTTCTTTGACTTCACCGATTTCGCCATTCCAGATCCATTCGCAAATCAGGCGGATGCCGTCGCCGGAATTGCCTTGATTGCCCATCTGGGTCGCTACGCCGGTTTCTTTGGCCAGCCCTGCCAGCTTGCGGGATTCGTAGACCGAGTGGGTTAAGGGCTTTTGCACATACACGTGCTTGCCCGCTCGCATAGCGTCTGCCGTGACTACGTAATGGGTGTGGTCAGGCGTGCCGACCACTACCGCATCAATGTCATCTCCCATCTCCTCCAGCATCCGCCGGAAGTCCTTAAATTTTTGGGCGCGAGGATAATCGTTGAAAGCACTAGCGGCGTACTTCCAATCTACATCGCACAGCGCTACGATGTTTTCCGAATTCATATTGCGCAGGTTGGTGCGGCCTACGCCGCCTACCCCCACGCCGGCTATGTTCAGCTTATCGCTCGGCGGGGTGTGGCCCAAGCCAGCGATGACGTGGCTGGGCACGATGCTCACCCCCGCCGCTACCAAGCCGGCTTGCCGGACGAAATGGCGCCGGCCCAGATCGGTTTTTCTGTTCCTTTTCTTGTGCTTCATCTTGAATACGACGTTTTGTTTTGCCTGAATATAGGAAATTCTCGGGTACCTAGTTCTTCTATCCCATACTAAAAGCATTTTTACGGCCGGCGAGCAAAATTTCGTCTAAATTCTCGCTTGGTTTTGCCACAATTTCTTCGTTTTTGGCATCCCAATCCATGCGCCGGCCTAGCTTCCAGGACAAACTGGCCATATGGGCTGACATGGCTTCTGCAAAGCCTTCTTCTACGCCGCAGCTGACTGGTGTGCCGTGCCGTATAGCAGCCAGCCACTCTTTGAGGTGCAGCAGGGAGGAATCCACCCGCTTGCCGCCCCGGTATGTCCAAAGCAATCCTTTATCAGCAAAGTACTGGGAAGTAGCCGATGTAATGCCATCTACTTCTTCAGCAGCGGGGTTGTAAGCGTACATCGGCACAGATGGATCGATTTGCCCGGAGGCTATTTGTTCCTGGTAGCGCGTAGAATTGGAGTCTGCGTAAACTACAAGTGCATTGCCCAGCTCCATGGT
>CAYNIT010000020.1:30700-32651 GCA_964397205.1 uncultured Phaeodactylibacter sp.
GGGCTGGCTTTTGGGTGTATGGGGTACTGCCAGGCACCGTTTGGGCTGTTGCGGTTGGTATTGGCTTGCACCAATGAGATGTGGCCGAGCACCTTTTCCTGGATAATATGCTGTGCGGTCAAGAAACTCTGGGTTTGCCGGTGCTGATGCCCGAGTTGGAATACCGCGGAGGAACGGCGGGCGGCTTCCCGCAGTTCGTAAGTTTCCTGTATGTTGTGGGTCATCGGCTTCTCCAGATATACGTGCTTGCCAGCCCGGAGGGCTTTGATGGCAATCGGAGCGTGCCAGTGGTCGGGTGTAGCGATGATGACAGCATCGATGTCTGAACTGGCGATCATATCTTCGTGATGGCGGTAGCGTTTGCAGCCTGGGAAGGACTGAGTGGCTTCCTCGGCTGGAACGTCAAAAACATCGCAGACTCCGGTAAGGCGGACATTCAGGTCTTCTTGAGCCAGAAAATTCCGCAGGGCCTGCGGGCGCTCTTTCTGCACCCGCTTTTTCCAGGATAGGGTGGCGTACCCCAGCAGCCTTGCCAATTGTTGCCCTCTGCTGCCAAAACCTATGATACCTACCCGCATTGGCGCTCCCGAAAGCTCAGGCGGAGCAGGCGGCCGCTGGGCTTTGATGTTCAGGCTGCTCATCAATTGATCTTTGCGCTCCTGCTGCCGCCGGGCTTCCGCAAGAGCTCCCAGCAGGACACCGCCTAATACCGGCAGGCCCATCAGCCCTCTAAGCAGGCGCCGCCTGCCTGCTGCATTCGATTGCTGCTCCTCCATTGAATACATAATTTATGAAGTGTGTGCTTGTTCCTGCTTCAACCACAGCGCTTTCAAGCCTATCCACTGGCTGCTTGGAAATACGGACAGCACTCCCAGAGCTGCTAGCTCTACCAGGTTCTTGTTTACCAAAAAGTAATTTCCTTCAGCCGAGGCTGCAGCGGATAAACCGGGAAAAGGCGGATAGGCCAGGTAGAAAAAAGCCAGCAGGCCCATGCCTGCCCAAGCTCCCCACTTTTCCCAAATACCCAACACCAGGCTTAAACCAACAAAGAGCAATGCCAGAATGGTAAGCGTGTTGGAAAACGGCAGCAGGGCATCTGATCCCAGCCAGTGGAAAAAAGGGGCTAGAAACCCCTCGGCCGCCTGCAGGTAGCCGCGGGCGGTCCAGCTAGGCTGCAGCCATTTGGCAAGCCCTTCGTAAAGGAAGTGCCAGCCGACGAAGAGCCGCAGCAGTACCAAGAAAAATATTTGGCGCTTGGAATAAGCCATTATCTCAAATTTTATACCACCGCCAATATAGCAAAGTACAGCAAAAAGCACTGGCCTACTTCCAAAGTGTTTCTCCTTTGCGGCGCTCTAATTCAAGCGGCAGGGTACCCTCGGCGGCCATCTCCCGGATGTTGTCCCGTCCACCCCAATGGACGAGCTCTAGCCAGGTGCGGGCTGCTCCTATCATCTGTTCCTCTGCATCGTATAGCTCTGCCCATCCACCTTCCCCATGCGTAGCTGCGAGGACAACGTACAAACCATCTTCCAAGCCTTCAAAGGGCAAGCTCGCATTCGGTATCCAATACGTCCGTACTTTGCCCCAATCCTGGTTTTCTACCCAATCCAGATAGAACTGAACAGCCTTAGCAATTTCCTCGGGATGGTCGTCTCTGACTTCAATTTCGTACTCTTCCCAAAAGGCTTCCTCCAGCTCTTCCTCTGCTTGATGGGCTTTGTAGGCATCGCGCCAGAAAGATTCTAGTTCCACCTCAAAGTAAGCCCTGGCCTGAGCCACCGCATCATCTGTCTCTATGCCCAGTTGAGCAATGATCCAGGCCCTGGCCTTGTCTGTCCAGCGCAGCGTCTGGATCAGGTAGCGCAAGGTGTCCCGCTCGGTATCGGTAAGCCGCCCTCCGTCTTGGACTTCCTTTAGTAAAGCTTGCGCATCGGTATAAGAAATACGG
>CAYNIT010000021.1:0-32636 GCA_964397205.1 uncultured Phaeodactylibacter sp.
AGCGTGCAAAAAAACGAGTCTAAATCGGTAAGTTATTGTTGCGCGACCCCTTAGCGGTTGCTTGCCGCATCTGTCCATGCGGCTTAGTTTTAGGAAATCAGAGTCGGCAACTTCATCGCCAGGCTCATGTCACCTTTGATTTTTACTTTGCCGGTCATCACGGCTGACATGGCGTTGATGTCGCCCTTGCGGATGCCGTCGATGGTTTCGATGCTGGTGGTGATGGTGCAATCCGCGGGTTTGTCTTCATTGGTGACTTGTGCTTCCTCTCCGGTTAGGTCGATGTGCACGATGCCCTGCTGCAGCACAAACTTGATGGACTTGCCCATCTGCGGGGCTTTGCCCGCCGTTTTTTGAAATTGTTCGGTAATGTTTTCTAGCGTCATTTTCCTGCTTTTGGGATACAATATAATACAAAAATCATCATCTGAATAGCGCCCGGCATTCCTGCCGCAGCAAACCGCCTTGCACTTCCAGATCGTACCAAGCTAGCTCCGCTATTTCCCGGCAGTAGATTTTGACCTGATGGCCGTGCGCAGCAGCATCATCAATGGTAGCGCCGAAGTAAATTCGGGATACGCCCGCCCAGACTGCTGCCATAGCACACATTGGGCAAGGCTCGCAGGTGGAAAAGAGAAGGCTGCCTTTGGTGTCAACTTCCCGACGGCCAGCCTCCCGCAGCACGTTCACCTCAGCGTGCGCAGTGGGGTCCGCATCGGCACGGACGCGGTTGGGCAGGGCTACTTTTTGCCCCGTTTCCGGCTGCAGCAGCACAGCGCCGTAGGGCGTATTCGCCTGTTTTGCCGCTGCTATGGCTTCCCGCATGTAGCGCAGCTCAAAATCCTTCATCCTTGCTTGATGTGTTTGGCCAGAAAACCCAGCATGGCTTTGTAAAACTCGAAGCGGTTTTCCTCATTGGCAAAACCATGCCCCTCATTGTACTTCACCATGTACGGCACGTCGATGCCCCGCTCGCGCAAGGAACGTACGATCTGATCCGACTCGTCGATATTGACCCGCGGGTCGTTGGCACCCTGCACCACAAATAGCGGGGCTTTGATTTTGTCAATATGAAACACCGGCGAGCCGGCTTCCAACAACTCCTTGTCTTCCTCCGGATGGCCGACCATCTCGTACAGCATATCAAGGTAGGGTTTCCAGTAAGGAGGTATGGTCTCCATGAAGGTAAAAAGGTTGGAGACGCCGACGTAGTCTACCGCGCAGGCGTACAAATCGGGGGTGAATGCAATTCCCGCGAGCGTTGCGTAACCGCCGTAACTTGCTCCGTAAATGGCAACGCGCTGCGGAGCGGCAATGCCCTGTTCTATCAGCCAGTGTACGCCGTCGGTGAGGTCGTGCTGCATGTCGTGGCCCCACTGTTTGAAGCCCTTCATCCAGAAATCTTTGCCGTAGCCAGTGCTGCCGCGATAATTGATTTGGAAAACCCCGTAGCCGCGGCTGGCCAGCAGTTGCACTTCCGGGTTGTACCCCCAGCTGTCGCGTACCCAAGGGCCGCCGTGCGGATTGATGACGATGGGCAAGCCTTTTCCCTCGGATTGTTGGGGGAGGGTAAGGTAAGCGTGTACCTTCAGGCCGTCCCGCGCCCTGAACTGTACGGGCTTCATCTCAGCCATGTCCGCTTCGTCCAGCCAGGGGCTGACATCCGTGATTTTGCGCAGGCGGTCCACCTTTGAATCATAAATGTAGTAGGCGCCCAGCGAGCGGTCGCTGAAGGTGCGGATCATGAACTTGTCCTCCGCTTTGTTGCTTCCGGTCACAATCACCTCATAGCCCGGCAATTCTCCCTCCAGGCGTTCCTGCATGCGTTGGCGCTGCTCGTCAAAGAATTCCATCTGCCGTTTCCAGGTGGTATACACGGCCCCGGTCAGCACCTTGCGCTTCCGGGAGTACAACAAGCTGCCGGCATCTACCTCCGGGTGGCGGAAAATCACATCGCCCACCTCTTGGCCTTGCCCGAAATCGTAACGGATGATTTCGCTGCGGTCGCGCCCAATATTGCTAAGGCAAAACACCACATCGCCATCGTCAAAGTCGAACAGCAGCGGGTCGAGGCTCTCTTTAAAGTTGGTTTTGACGACCGTCTCGAAGGGGGCATCTTCGCTGGCCCGGTACATGATGTGCTGGTATACGCCCTCGATGGTTTTGATGGCGATGCGCAGCCGCCCTTGATGGTCGGTGATCCATTCGGTGATGGGCTCCGCCGGGTTGTCATTCGGGGCCAGTTGGGTAGCCTCTCCCGTGCGTACATCAATGCGGTAGGGCTCGAACAGCATCGGATTGTTTTTATTCATCCCGATGAGGATCTCGTCCTCCTGATCTTCCAAATCGTCAATCAGGTCAATTTTTACGCCTTCGAAGGGCGTCAAGTCCCGTGGGTGTTGCCCGTCGCGGTCTACGGCGAACAGCTGGAAGTTTTCATCCCCTCCGCTGTCCTTGACGTAAACGATGCGGTTGTTATTGGCCCAGAAATAGCCGGCGATGTCGCGCTCGGTTTCGTGGGTGATGCGCAGCGGAGTGCCGCCATCGACGGGCTGCACAAAGATGTTCTGCCGCCGTTCGTAGGGGCCGACGTAAGCCAGGTAATCGCCCTGTGGCGACAACTGAAAACCCGTTTGTTCAGGGTTGCGGAAAAAGTCTTCTACGGAATAGCGGTAACGGCCTTCCTCTTTCCCGATAAGGCGTTCTAACTCTTCCGGGCTATTGGGCAGGGTAGGGTCGCCCGGTGCATCCTTCGAAATGTTCTGCATATGGTGAAGGGGGTGTTTGAACATCAAAGGTAATAAAACTCCTTTCGACACCAAACCAGCTTTTCCCTCATCTGTTATCCTTCTAGATTGAATCTAAATAAACCGATAATACAATGAGCAATCCCGTTACGAAAAGCCCCGTGATGCTATATACTGAGCAAACTCCCAACCCGGAGTCGCTCAAGTTTGTGACCAACCGCATGCTATATAAAGGTACCGCTGATTTCCGCGAGCGGGAACTGGCGGAGGAGTGGTCCCCCTTAGCCGTAGAATTGTTTGATATGCCGTTCGTCAAGGGCGTGTACATCTGCAATAACTTCGTCACGGTCACTAAGGAGTTCAATTACGATTGGGCTGACATCATGCTCAAAATCAAGGAATTCTTGAAGAACTACATCTCCGAAGACAAAGTCCTCATCAAGGACGGCTTCGAAGAGGCAATGGCTAAAATTGAAGAGGAGCGCGGCGCCAGCTACGAGTATACGGAGGATGAGGCGGAGATTGTCAAGAAGATAAAGGACATGATTGAAACCTATGTCAAGCCAGCGGTGGAAATGGACGGCGGCAACATCGAGTTCAAGTCATGGGATAAAGGTACGGTCACCCTGATTATGCAAGGAGCCTGCAGTGGTTGCCCCTCTTCAACGGTGACGCTTAAAGCCGGCATCGAGGGCATGCTGAAGCGGATGATCCCGGAAGTCAAGGAGGTCGTTGCCGAAATGGGGTAAGAGCTTATTTGGAGCGGTTCCGTCTTGATTTGCAACAGGAACAAGCTCCAAACATGCTCGAAGCCCAACCGTAAGGAATAGCCATCGAAAATAAAGCCTGGAAGCTAATGCTTCCGGGCTTTTTTGTTTTTGAATAGCCGGCCCGCCGCAGAGGGGAACCGTGCATAACGAAGGTAGCGAGGCGGAAATTGCGCGCACCGCAGATAAATTAATAATATTTTCATATAGGTATTTTTTCAGTTTGATATTTTGCTAATATGTCTGGAAACCCTTAGCTTTGTAGCAAGCTAGCCAAAAAAAGGTGCCTTACCGTATTCTAAAAGGCTTCAAACTAAACCTTCTTTGAGAAAACCAACCAAAGCTCAACCTGCCCAGCAGGGGGTGCTTGCGATTACAAATGGGGTACAAACACACTTTTACGCCCATCGATTTTTACGTTTAAGACGACGACTACAAATCATAATCTTACCGTTGGCAGTCGGCACTGCGGTTCAGCTTCATGCTCTCGGGGATTTCCCCGGAAGCTGATGCGCAGTGGCTAAAGCAGTGCTTTTTTCAAACGGTTTTTTTCCTTTTTGAAATCTAATCTGCGTACTGCCCTGACACAGCGCCTGCAGCATTAGCTATGCCGATGCTACAAGATGACAGCGCTGTGCCCCAAACAGCTATACTGATGGCTGCAAAGCAGTGGTGTACCGCTGCCTTGGGGCGGTCAAATACACAAAATAATTGTTAACCAAAAACCGTACCTACACATGAGATGCTCCCTTACCATGCTAGCCATGCTAGCAGTGACCATGGCGTTTAGCCAAATCACGCTACAGCCCAAACAACTGTTAAACACCATCAAAGAGAATGGCGCTACCTTCGAGCAATCCGCATTATTTAAAGCCTCCCAACAAAATGCTTCCGCAATATCGAGAAAATTGGACCCCGCTTCCTTCACACTGCTGCGGCTGGATGAAGAGCGGCTTTCCCAAACCTACAGTAACCGCCCCGAGGCTCTGGAAGTAAGCCTTCCGGCAGCCGGCCGCAGTCAGCCGCTGGTGCTGGAGCTGGTGCGGGTAGACCCTTTCAGCAGCGGCTTCAAAGTAACGCTCGCCTCCAGCGGGCAGGCAGCTGCAGTGGAGCAAGGCGTGCACTACCGAGGTGTCATGAAAGGAAAAGAACAGTCAGTCGCCTCCCTCAGTCTGTTCGAAGGAGAAGCCATGGGGCTGATCAGCGCCCCGGGGATGGGCAACCTGGTACTGGGGCGGCAGGAAGGCAGCCGCAACCGCCTGGATTATGTACTCTATGAAGATACCGATGTGCTGGGGCAATTGGCGTTTGACTGTGCTACCTCCGAGGAGGGCGTATCAGACTACCGGCCAGAGCAATTGAAGCCCTCCGGTGAGCAGCGTTCTCAAAGCAAATGCACCAATATCTATTTGGAAGTTGACCATGATGTATTCCTGGACAAAGGTGGTGCAAGCGGTGCTACGAATTACATCACCGGCTTGTTCAACGAGGTAGCTACCCTCTATGCTAATGAAAACTTGAGTATACGCCTTTCAGAGCTGCTCCTATGGGACGAGTTTAGCCCCTACGTGGGAAACAACAGTTACACGCTGTTGACCCAGTTTGTGGACAACCGCCCCGATTTCAACGGCGACTTGGGGCAATTGATCAGTTATCAGGCCAGCGGCGGGATTGCTTACCTTTCTGGCTTGTGCAATCAGTACAGCCCTAAGCACAGTTTCAGCAGCATTAACGCCAATTATGCCTCGGTGCCTACTTATTCCTATTCTGTGATGGTAGTCGCGCACGAGCTAGGGCACCTGTTTGGCTGCCGCCACACCCACGCCTGCGCCTGGAATGGCAACAATACGGCTATCGATGGCTGCGCCGGCTTTACGGAGGGCAACTGTCCATCTCCTGGAGCTCCGGCCGGCGGAGGGACTATCATGAGTTACTGCCATTTGAGCAACGTGGGCATTAACTTCAGCCGAGGTTTCGGAGCGCAGCCGGGCAACCTCATCCGCAATGCCGTGAGCAATGCTTCCTGCCTGGCAAGCTGCCAATCTGGAGACGACGATAACGAAGGCGATGACGGCAACAGTGGCTGTGAAGGCCAAACGGTGGAACTGAGCATTACCTTGGATGTCTATGGCATAGAAACGAGCTGGGAGCTACGCGACTCCAGCGGCAAGGTGCTGTACGAAGGGGGGCCCTACCCAAATACCTCCAACGGCACCGAGATTGTCCGCGAGATGTGCCTGACGGAGGGCTGCTACGAATTCGAAATTTTTGACGCTTACGGCGATGGTATATGCTGCAGCTACGGCCAAGGGGATTATGCTCTGCGGGACAGCAGCGGTACCTTAATTGCGGATGGCGGACAGTTTGAGAGCGAAGAGATGACCGAATTCTGCTTGCCGCTGGAGAGCGAAGACAGTACCGACTGCACCCGGATTGATTTTCGGGAATGGGACATCGTCTCCTACGGTGGCGGGCAGGACAATGGAAGCCATGCACTCTTCAACGAAGGCGAAGTGCTGCAGGTCAAAAACAATGCCTGGAAAGCGATCGAGCTGGAGTACGAGGTAACCCCCAATACCGTCATCGAGCTGGAATTCGGGTCAACCAGGCAGGGAGAAATCCACGGTATCGGCTTTGATGACAACAACAGCATTTCCGCCAACCGAACTTTCCGTTTGTACGGCCTGCAGAATTGGGGTATCGGTGCCTTTGATCAGTACCAGGGTGGCGCCACCTGGCAGAAATTTGTCTTGCCGGTGGGCGAATACTATACCGGCGTATTTGATAAGCTGTTCTTTGTAGCCGACCACGACCGCTCTCCCCGCAACGGCAACTCATTTTTCCGCAACATCATCATTCACGAGGGCGATGGTTGTGCAACGGACCCGCCTCAGGAAGAGTTGGCATCCGGGCCCGCCCGTACTGAACGGCTGGAGGCTAAGGATGCAAAACTGGCCTTGTTCCCCAACCCGGCCGATCAATGGCTGAACGTGCAGTTGGAGATGCCGCAAGCCGGCGAAGCTCATTTGCAGGTGTTTTCCATGTCGGGGCAGCTCCTGCAACAGCAAGTGCTGGACACTGCAGCCGGCACCCTACAAGAGCAATTAGATATCAGTAAACTCTCAGCGGGCACTTATGTCCTGAAGGTTACGGCCGATCAGCAGCAGCTCGTCGAGCGCTTTACTGTTTCCAGGTTTTAAACCAGTATTTATTTGTACCATCTCTCGCCTACGCTGGCGGGAGACCGTTTGCCCCCCATGCGGTGGCTGCTTCCGGGCAGCTGCCGCACTTTTTTTTATATTTGAAAAAATATTGGATGGAGTTTTTGGAGGTTTGCCAATAGTTATTACTTTTATAGCTCAAACAGCAGTACTTCTTAGTTTTCCTAGGACAAACACTTCTTTGCAAAGGTGTACGCAAGGCGGAAGTAACTGTTACAGAGCAAATCAGAAGGATCAATCCATCTGCTCCTTCTTTCCAAGTACGCTGAGCAAGAACAACTTCTAACCCCAGTTTACAGCTTCTTACCCGACAGCAGCGGCTAGCTGCAAAACGACAATAATGCTATCGGATAGTCAGTCCGGGCGTTCGCTCGGCTTGTGTTTCAATCTATAAAAGTATTAACGCTTCCCCAGGTGCGCAGTCTCTCGTGCGGAGCCGCTCGCGGCTTATCAGCACATGGGCTTGTCGTGTCCCTTGGGAGCGATTTTTTTATCAACACCAAACTTGCGATTAGTATGAAAAAGCTGTTTACCATTCTACTGACGATCTGCGCTTTCACCCTGCTAGGGCAGGGGGCGCCGACTCCCTATGAGCTCGTGCAGGAGCGGAAGGCTTCCGGCGAGGACTTCCCCGAGTATGCTGTCTTCCAAGAGAGCCGCCAACGGGTGGACCTCGGCAAAGAAGCCCCGGCGAACTACGAGCTGCTCGAGTTGGAACAGGCAGTTTACCAAAGCCTGCTGGCAGATGCGCCGGATCAATTTACCCTTACCCTGCCGCAGGGGCTGGCCATTGAGCTGGTTAAAGTCGATTTGTTTGCCGACGGCTTTCAGGTCATCGAAAGCCACAGCCAGCAGCCCGCCGATGTAGAGCGGGGCCTGCACTACCGCGGTATCCTCAAAGGGGAAAAGCAGACACTGGCCGCCCTGAGTTTCTACGATAAGGATGTTATGGGACTGGTGAGTGCGGCTGCTACGGGCAATCTCGTGCTGGGGCAGTTGAAGGATCGTTCCAATCGGGGCGTCTACATCCTGTATGAAGACCGGGACATACTGCAGCAGCTTGCCTACGACTGCGCAACTCCGGACGATGGGCCCGGTTACAGTCCGGAGCAGCTCAAGCCACAGGCAGAGACCCGCGCCCTGAGCGATTGTGTGCAGTTGTACTTCGAGGTAGACTATGACATCTATCTGGATAAGGGGGGCACGCAGGGAGCTACGAATTACGTAACCGGCATTTACAATCAAGTAGCTATACTTTACGATAACGAAAACATCAACACCTCTTTGTCCGAGATTTTTGTGTGGAGTTCCAGCAGCCCTTATTCCAGCTCCAGCAGCTCGGGTATGTTGTCGGATTTCCAAAATTACCGCAACGGCTTCAATGGAGACCTGGCACAACTTTTATCTTACCAGGCCAGCGGCGGAATTGCGGCCGGCTTTTCCGGGCTCTGCAATTCTAACCCGGATAACAGCATGAGCTTTTCTTCCATTGGGTCTAGCTATGCCCAGGTACCTACCTATTCATTTACCATCATGGTGGTAACCCATGAGTTTGGCCACCTCTTTGGCTCCCGCCACACCCACGCGTGTGTGTGGAATGGCAACAATACTGCCATTGACGGGTGTGCCGGGCAAACGGAAGGCTTCTGCCCGCTGCCGGGATATCCAAGCAATGGCGGCACCATCATGAGCTACTGCCACATTCAGAGTGTCGGCATCAACTTCAACCTCGGGTTCGGTAATCAACCCGGCAATGTAGTGCGCAACAGCGTTTCCAATGCTTCTTGCCTGCAGCCGTGCGGCGGCGGTACCTGCTCTGACAATGAGGTTACCCTGTCTATAACCTTGGACAACTACCCGGGAGAGACCACCTGGGAAGTTACCAACAGCAGCGGTGCTACCGTGGCTTCCGGCGGCCCCTACAGCGGGGCGGGTTCTACAGTTAATGAGGACCTATGCTTGCCCGATGGCTGCTACGATTTCACCATTTTCGACAGCTACGGCGATGGGATATGCTGCAGCTACGGCAACGGTTCGTATACGCTTTCCGAAGGCTCTACTGTATTGGCCTCTGGCGGCAGCTTCGCGAGCAGCGAGACGACCAACTTCTGCCTCGGCGGGAGCAACCCTCCGCCTCCCCCGCCTACGAAGCATATCCAAGCCCATGCGAGACTTTCTCCTACGGAGAAGTGGAGGACTACACCGTCAACATCGGGACTTCAATGCCCGGAGAGGTTGGAACTGCTAGCGTCGCTGCAGTCGGCTTGCAGTTCAACGGGCCAGAGCAGGGAGCTGGCTTCAGCCTGTTTCCGAACCCTGCTCAGGGGCAAGTATTCCTGGATTACCGCGCCGGAGAAGCAGGTGATGTACAGTTGGAGTTGATGGACCTCATGGGCCGGACGCTGCAACTTACGACCACTTATGCAGCGGTGGGCGAAAACCGTTTTGAATTGAATACCGCCAACCTGCCAGAAGGGGCGTACATGCTGCGCCTGCGGCAAAACGATCAGCAATTCGTCAAGCGGGTAGTTATTAGCCGTTAAGAGATGTTTGGAGCTTGTTCCTGTTGCAAATCAAGACGGAACCGCTCCAAGCAAGCTCTAAGAGCTTCGTTTTTGTGCAGGCGGGCATTGATGGCCCAATGCCCGCCTGCTTATTTACCAGCGAAGTGCTTTCAGCATGCGGTTGAACAGTTCGTTATTCTGGTATATACCTAAAAACTTTGCCGCTCCTGGCCCGTAAGCGTAGACTGGAATGAGGCTGGCCGAATGCCCTCCTGTAGAAAAGGTGGGGTTGATCTTCTCATAAGTACGTTGCCGGTAAACTTCAGCGCCGGAAAGCGACATGCCGCCGGTCTCGTGATCAGCGGTAACGATCACCAGCGTATTGCCATCCTGCTCTGCAAAGTCGAGTGCTGCATCGATAGCTTTGTCGAAGTCCTTTACTTCTTCGATGATGTAGTCGGCATCATTAGCGTGGCCGCCCCAGTCGATTTGCGAGCCTTCCACCATCAGAAAGAACCCTTCTTTGTTTTTGGATAAGAACTCAATAGCCATGCGCGTGGCCTTTGGCAGGAAATCGCCCCGGCCCTCCGACATCTTCGGCATGCCGTCTGAAGCCAACAGGTAGCCGTACCTGCTCTTTTCATCTCAGGCGGATGGCGCAGTCAGCGCGGAGGTATCTACTTTGAATCTCCGCGAGGCAAGCGTGTCGAGGTAGTTCTTGCGGTCTGCACGGCCTGCGAAGAATTCGATGCCGCCCCCTGCAAAGAAATCCACGGGAGCATCCGCCAACTGAGCGGCGATTTGCTCCTCCAGGTCGCGATCTTGCACGTGGGCAAAGAAAGAAGCGGGGGTGGCGTGCGTGATGGAGGAGGTGGCTATGACGCCAGTGGACTGCCCGCGCCGGGCGGCCATTTCGAGGATAGTCGGCCGGGCAATAGTGTCTTGGTCCACCCCGATGGCGCTGTTGTAGGATTTGTAGCCGGTGGAGAAAGCCGTGGCGCCGGCGGCCGAGTCGGTGATTTGCGCATCCGTAGGCTGGTTTTGGTGCAGCCCGATATGCAGAAAGCGCTTGAAGCTGGGAGCTTTATCCTGGTAGTAAAATGCAGTAGACATTTGGGTCAGCCCCATGCCATCGCCGATGAGCAGGATGACGTTTTGGGGCTTCTTGCGTATGGCAATTTGCTGGTAATCGTTGTTGCAAGCATTCAACAGCAATATGGCCAGAAGGAGGGGCAGTAGCTTATTCATACCGTAGTGTTTTCGGATCTCCGCAAAGGTAAGGACTTGATGTTTATTCAAGGTTAAGGAACCTCCTCTGTGATCTACTGCCTTTAAAAGCTGTGAAAATCCCAAGATCTTTGTCTTAAAAACGATGAGTGAAAAGGTTCCCCTGATTACGCGAGATGTCCTCGCTATAGAACGCACCCGCTTGGCTAATGAACGCACTTTTCTGGCTTACTTCCGTACAGCGGTAGTTTTTCTAAGTGCGGGATTTGCTATTCTAGAACTGGCAGCATTGGAAGAGATACGGCCGCTGGGCTGGTTTTTGTTGTCGCTGTCCCCGATTATCCTGGCAGTTGGAGCGGGGCGTTTGATCTATGTACGGCAGCAGATAAAGAAGTATTACCAAGCCTAAATTAAAGCAGGGCATTGCATCTTATTAGAAAAGAATGTATGTTTGTTGCACCAAACTACTTTTTAGGAAAAGCAAACCCCTGCGGCCGGATTCTGTACCGCAGGGGTTTTGTTTTAACTAAGGCGCATAGAAAAACAGCGCCAGGCACTGCCAGTATCAGCAAGCTAGTGGATTGAGCCGCAAATGCCTGACCATTCAAGGTGCAGCATTTGCAAGGGCTTCAGGGGCAAGAAAACTAGCAAGTAATTCGGCCTAGTTGCACTAGTGCATTTTATTGATGAGCGTATTTCTTTGGAAGCTCGCCTTTGCTGTTCAGCCAATCGGATAATGCGTACGCAAAACCGCGGCCGGAATGTTCTACTTTCACCAGGACATTCTTCTTATTGGCCAGCTTGTGCAGGCTGCGGTTCAATTTAACTTTAATTTGAGCTTCGCCAAAGTCGATGCTCTTGTCCTTTACGGCAGCGCTGGCAAAATCTGATGTAGTCATCGCCGATTGCTTCTCCTTCAGGCGATCAATGACGAATTGATCCCAATCAGACAAGCGATAGCTAGCTTCCGATTTGCTGCTTTTCTGGCTGTCTTCTTTTTGGGTTGCTGTCTTCTTCTTTGTGGAAGAGCCTGTTTTTTTACTTTTTTTCGGCTGGCCGGTTTTCTTGCCTTTGGTGGTAGCTTCTGTTTTTTTAGACTTTGCTTCTGCCTTTTCGGGTTTGGCTTCCGCTTTTTCTTTGGGAGCGGCATCTGCGGCTTGAGCACTGGGTTTTTCTATACCAGCTGCGGGAAGTTCTTGGATTCTGGCTTCCTCCAGA
The DNA here is from genome assembly GCA_964397205.1 of uncultured Phaeodactylibacter sp. Classification (GTDB taxonomy): domain Bacteria; phylum Bacteroidota; class Bacteroidia; order Chitinophagales; family Saprospiraceae; genus Phaeodactylibacter. Next base: position 11,685 of record CAYNIT010000021.1, read on the forward strand.
GAAAGGGCTTCCTCGGCTTCTGCGGCGAATTGTTCCAATTCCCGAATAATCGCTTGTGTTCTCAGGGTTTGAAATTGCAGCTTTCTAAGGTCAGATTGGTACTGATTGATTAAATCCCTGACTTCTAATGGTGACAATTGTGTGTACTCCATACTATTTTTAATTGTTTGACCACAATATTAAATATAAAAGCAATACTCTGGTAAGGTTTGTATTAATTTTTACACTTTTTAATTGATTTCAGCGCTCAAAAGTTCATTAACATGCCTAAAATAAGGATACTCGATAGAAACAATGTAGAGGCTGTCGGGGGTTTTACTATTTTTTAGCCCAATTGCTGTTTTGTACATAGGGGTATCGGATGTCTGTGAGGTACAATCCATCAGGCGGAACGCTCCAGCTGCGCTCCAACCGCTCTTGTTGGTCCATCGCTCTTTTTACAGTATCCAAGCTTAATTTTTGCAGGCCTACGTTCAGGCACATGCCTACGATTAGGCGAACCATACCGCGCAAGAAACGGTCGGAAGCGATGTGAAACGTCATCCGGCCCTGCAGAGGGTTGCCCGTCCAGCTTGCCTGCCGAAGCGCGCAACGCATGGTTTTTGCATCCGTATTGGATTTGCAAAAAGGGTAGAAGCGTTCGTATTGCAACAGCAGGGCAGCCGCTTCCTGCATAGCCTTTACGCTCAGCGGCTGTGGATAAGGGAAGTAGTACCGAGTACCGATGCCAAAGGGGTTTTTGAAAAAGTCGATATGGTATTCGTAAGCCCGGTGGGAGGCATCGAAGCGGGCGTGGGCATTGGCTTGTACCGGGAATATCCGGTAGACGGCGATATCTTTGGGCAGGAATTTATTGAGCCGTTGCTGAAAGGCATCGGGCAAGGCAGCAGCGGTATGGTCAAAGTGCAAAAAATACTGCTTGGCGTGCACGCCGGCATCGGTCCGGCCGCAGCCAACCACTTCCGTAGGCGTATTCAAAATAGTGCTCAGGGCATGGGACACCGTGCCCTGAACGCTCACCTGCCCCGGCTGAGCTTGCCAGCCGTGGTAGTGCTTTCCATTGTAAGCCATTTCAGCAAAGTAACGCAATCGCTTCGTTTTCTGCTCCAATAGCCCAAATATGCGGTTTTCTGCTGATTGACAAAAACCTTTTGGTCACTCCCAGTAACTGCCGAAACCACCGAAGCGGAATGTAATGGTGCCCGTCGGGCTGCTGAAGTCGCGATTTCCCAATTCTGGAATCCGGCTCAGGCCGCTGACGATCCGGTAGCCGCCTGTAAGAGCGACCCGGAAGAAGGAGGTCATATTGAGTTCGATACCGGCCGAGGGAGTTAGGACGAATACGCGATCCTCCGGCAGGCCGTACTGATCGTGCAGCAATTCCACCCGCCCCCATCCAATTTTCAGGCTGGAGTAAAGGTGTGACTTCCGCTCGATGCTCTGTACGTAGCCCAGCCACAAGCCGCCGTGGCCAAAGTGGATGTCGTAGTCAATTTCCAGCAGTTCTCCGCCGATATTACGGTTGAGGGTGATTTCCGGGAAGTCGGTGCCCATACCGTAGCCGCCGATGAAGAATTCCTCCAGAATGATAGCGCCGCCTCCCCCGACATCCGCAGACAGGTCGCCGTTGATGCTGCTGATTTCCAAAATCGGGCCGCCGAAAGCGCCGAAGGACTCGACATCCTCGAATAAGCTCTCGTGCTGTGCGCTGCCCGCCCACTGCAGAGAACAAAGGATAATGATGGTTAGAAATATACGACTCATAACTACTCGTGTTTTGAGGGCAGCCGACTCTTCGCCGGCTATAAACTTATTGCATCAAAAAGATGTATACAAAACAGGTTTCCCCCTATTGCCGAGGGAGCTTCGTATTGATTTTTCAACCATCAAAGCAGAGCCATGGACTTTCAGAAATCCGTCATTGAAAAGAGTTTTGAAAAACCAGTTGTAGTAGACTTCTGGGCACCTTGGTGCGGCCCTTGCCGCGTACTTGGCCCTACCATTGAGCAGCTTGCCTCCGAGCAAAGCGATCGCTGGGAACTGGTGAAGGTCAATACCGAAGAAGAGCAGGAGCTGGCCATGGAATACGGTATTCGCAGTATCCCGAACGTGAAAATGTTCTACAAGGGGCAGCCAATTGCCGAATTCGCGGGCGCGCTGCCCCGTACTCAGATAGAACAGTGGCTGGAGAATACGCTGCCGGACGGGCGCAAAGAAACGCTTGAGCTTATTCTGGGCCGGCTGAATGGCGATGGCGACCTCAGCGAGCTAGAGGCTTTTGTCGCCCAGCACCCCGATATGAAAGATGCCCGGATCGCTTTGGCCCGGGAGTTGGCTGTACAAAATCCAGAACGGGCCCTGGCGCTCGTAGAGCCTATCAAAATGGCAGACCCCTTGCACGACCGGGCGGAAGCCATCCGCGCTTTGGCGCAGTTCATGGAACACAAAGCGGACGATTCGAAAGTAGGGCAGATCATGCGCAAAGCTCAGGAGGCATTGCGTCAGCGGAAGCAGGAAGAAGCTATACAACAGGTCATAGAGGCAGCTAGCATCGACAAGAGCTATCAAAAGGATTTGCCCCGCCGCACCGCCATTGCTTTATTCCAGCTGTGGGGCAATAGCCACCCGCTGACTGAAACCTACCGCCGGAAATTTGATATGGTGCTGTATTAAAGCCTGCAAGCCGTATCCTCGCTGCAAGCTGCTGCTGTAGGTGCCGTTGCGCGGTGGGCTGTAGTTATTTTCCAGCTCATTGACAAATGTCATTTACATTGCCTGCTTTGAGCAATACCTTTGCCATGACTTTAAGAAGATATTTAGTGTTATCGGTTTTTTTGATGCAAAGCTCTTCCGCCAGCGAAGGGCTTTGTTATTTTAAGCGTGCATTTTCTTCAGGCCTTCCGGGTCAACAATCCGGATAGCGCCATCCACTACCTCAATATAACCGTCTTCTTTGAACTCCGTCAGCATGCGGATCACGCTTTCCTTCGCGGTGCCAACGATGCGCGCCAGGTCGTCCCTCAGAATGCTGATCGTGCCGTCCTCCTGTTTTTGGTTCAGCAGCAGGATGGCATCCGCTACGCGGCGGCGAACCGAGTTGTAAGCCAGGTTGAGCAGCTGTTCCTCCTTCTCTGTGACATTATCGGCAAGCATCTTTATGAGCTGAGAAGCTACATCCCGATTGGCGTTGAGCAATTTGGAGAAATCCTCCTTTGGAATCAGGCTGACTTCCGTTTCCTCCATAGCCGCTGCGGACTCTGTGTACTTATCGTGTTTGATCAGGTCAATGTAGCCGAAGAACTCACCGGGCTTGGCGATGTTGATGATGTACTCTTTACCGTCTTCGTTGGTTTTGAACAATTTGACCCGGCCAGATTTCACAAAGTAGAGGTAGCGGGGATAGTCGCCTTCTTCAAAAATCAGGTCCCGCCGCTTATGCCGCTTGACTTTGCGCTCGTCCGATAGCTTGCGCAGCTCCTCAAAGCCCTTTGCTTCATTGATGAAAGCGGTAAGGCCCTGCTCGGTTTTGTCGAATTGCTTGCGCAGCTTTTCGCTTTTGCGCAGGCGAGTGTCAATGACATCCAGCAGCTCGTCTTTGTAGAAAGGTTTGGTGACATAATCATCCGCGCCGAGATTCATGCCCCGGCGCAGATCGCTCCTTTCCGTTTTAGCGGTCAGAAAAACAAAGGGGACATTGGCTGTAGCACTCTTTTTGCTTAAGATATTAAGCACGCCGAATCCGTCTAATTGCGGCATCATCACATCGCACAGGATGAGATCCGGCGGGTTCTTCAAGGCTTTCTCCACTCCCACTTTACCGTCTTCAGCGGTAATCGGTTCATAGCCCGACAACTCGAGAATCTCTTCCAGATTTTCGCGGACTTCCGCGTTATCTTCGATAACGAGAATCTTTTTCATGGCACTCGATTAAATGGTTTAACTTTTGGTTGAGGAATGCAGGGGCAAGGCCACACGCACCGTGGTCCCTTCTCCCAATTGGCTTTCTAAGGCTATGCTTCCGCCCATATGCTCTGTATATCCCTTGACGATATTCAGCCCGAGCCCGGTGCCCTGAATGTTTTCCACATTATGGGCGCGGAAGAAACGGGTGAACAAGTGCTGCTGTTCGCTCTCCGGTATACCGATGCCGCGGTCCGCAATTTCGATCTTGAGGCAGTCGCCTTGGCGGCTCAGCCGGCAGTCCACAGCCTTGCCCGCTTCTGAGTACTTCAGGGCATTGGAGAGGAGGTTGTAGAAAATGTTTTGCAGCATGCGCTTATCCATATAGAGCTCCGGGATGTCTTCCAGGCCGGCCATTCGTATTTCCTGGCCGGGCTTCATCAGGCCCTGTATGCCTTCGTATACTTCATTCCAGACCTCTTTGAGTTCAAAAGTAGCGGGGTGAACCGCTATTTTGCCTTCTTCCAGTTTGCTCAGGGAAAGGAAATCGTTGAGGATGCTCGTCAGGTTAGCTACGGAAGACTTGATGCGTCCAGTATGGCGCAACCGCTTCTTATGCTGTTCTTCTTTTTTGTAGGCTTCAATCAAATCCGCCGAGGACTGTATGGTGCTCAGGGGCGTGCGGAATTCGTGGGAAGCCATAGAGACGAAGCGGGACTTGAGTTCGTTCAGTTCTTTTTCTTTGGCCAGGGATACGGTCAGCTTTCGCTCGTTTTCCCGCAGCGCTTCTTCGGCGGCTTCGCGTTCGGCGATTTCGTGTTTGAGCTGTTTGTTGATGTCCAAAAGCTTGTTGACCACTTCGGCGAGTTCTTCGGTTCGGGATTCCACGCGTTTTTCCAGTTCTGTATTCAGTTTGACGATTCGGTCCTCGGCTTGCCGTTGGGCGCTGATGTCGATGCCGGAACTCAGGACGCTTTCCACCTCGCCCTCGGCATTGCGCAGTACGGTGTTGTGCCAAGCGATCAGGTATTCCTCGCCGGATTTGGACTGTATCAGGTTTTCGTAGTAGTCGATTAATTGCCCTTTGAGCAGGTTGTCAAAAACCAGGGCGATCTCTTTCCGATACGGCGCCGGCACTGCTAGTTGGAGCCAGTCTTGGCCTACCGCCTCGGATTCTTCCATTTCTAGCAGATGGCAGCCCTTTTTGTTGATCATCTGCACCTGGCCCTGAGGGCCGATCGCTACTACTACGGTATTGGCTAGATTGAGATACTGCTGCGCCCGTTCTTTTTCCTGCCGCAGCCGCGCTTCTACCGCTTTCTGCTCGCTGAGGTCATGGACGATTCCGGTAAACAGCCGCCGGCCTTCTACCGGCACTTCACTGATGCTGAGCCGGATGGGGAAAAGCTGGCCGTCTTTTCGCTTTCCCTTCACTTCCCGTCCGATACCAATGATCTGAGCTTCCCCGGTCTGCAGGTAGCGTTGGATGTAGCCGTCGTGCTGCTCCGCGTGATGGGTTGGCATGAGGATGTTGATGCTGGCACCCAACAGCTCCTCTTGCTCGTAGCCGAATAGCCTGGCCGCAGCTGGGTTGACCAACTCAATTGTACCTTCTTCATCAATGGTAATGATACCATCCGTAGCAGTTTCTATGATGGCTTCTAGCTGAGGCACGGCTTCCGCTCTCGTACTGGAATTGTTTAGGGAATTCAAACTAATAAGATATATTATAGCTTTAGCAACAAAACAGACTACACAAACTCGAAGGTAGGGGCCGATCCCCTTCGGAAAAGATGACAAAAGTCACCCCTGACTTTTGATTATTGTCATCTTGCCTTCTTGTTTGGGGAGCGAATTTGTTAGGGCAGGCAACTGAAAACAAAAAAAAACCGACCGATCACATGCATAAAATTCTTGTACCGACTGATTTTTCAGAGAACGCCTTCAACGCGCTGGAGTACGCCGTTGAGATTGCCAATCTGTTTGGGAGCAGCATCACCCTGCTGCACACCTACACAGCAAGCAGCACCTCAGGTATGTTCGTCTCGGTGGAATCCTTCATGAAAAAGGATGCCGCAGAGCAGGCTTTACTGGCACTGCGTAAGGTGGAGCCCCGCCTCCAAGGCGAAGCTGCGGTGGACACTCAAATACTGCGGGGCCCGACCAATCGCACGATACGGGAAGTTGCCGATGAGCAGGGCTACGATCTGATCATTATGGGCACGCAGGGAGCATCCGGCCTGGCGGAAGTTTTTCTGGGCAGCACCGCCAATAGTGTCATTAAGGATGCTCTAACCCCAGTGCTCGCCATTCCCAATGGCTCTTCGTACCGGCCGATTCGGCAAATCGTCTTTGCCATCGATGACGAAGGCATCGGCCATGCCGGGGTGGTGAAACCGCTGGTACAGCTGGCCAAAGAGACCCACGCCCCGGTGCGCGTTTTCCACCAAGCGCTGAATGCCGAGCGCGACGGGATTGACCCCAGCGTAGACCTTTACCTGGAGGAGGTAGAGCACTCGTTCCACTACGAACTGGACCAGGAGGACATCAATGAGAGCATCAACAGCTTTGTCAAGGACAACCAAGCCGAGCTGCTTTGCATGTTGCGCCGCAGCCGGGGGTTCCTTGAGGAGGTGTTCCACCGCAGCGCGACCACCAAGGAGGTATTTGACAGCCCGGTTCCTTTGTTGGTGCTCAAGGACAGCTAGTACACCGCGTACTAGTGGGTCTGGTCAAAATCCTCCGCTATCTGCAGCAGCAAGTGAATATCCTGGAAGAACTCCCGAACCAGTTCGAAGCTGAGGTTAGAACGCAGTATATTGGGCTCAAGCAGGTCCTTTTCCTCCGTTACGGCTGCGTATATCTCCCGGTCGATGAAAGAGATGAAAATCTCCTTTTGTGCTTGTTCGCGGTAGCGTACTAAAGCTTCTTGCATTGATGGGGAGAGCAAGCCGATGACCTTGGTGCTCTTGGTCGCGTAGGTCATGAACGCTTCTTTAAAAGCCTCGTTCTTGATCTCGTCGTCTACATTATGGCCGTCCTTCCAAGTGAATGCTTTGATGGCGCGAAAGAGCCGGTTGCGGTAGCGCCGCGGCCATATGATGATACGGCCTATCGCTTCTTCCGGGAAGGTGGCGTGCAAGAACACACCGTTGAACACGGTCTGCAGGCCTGACTCCACGGGGGACAGTTCCTTTACCACCAACTCGCACATTTCAAAATTCATTTCCCCGACCTTCCCGGCTATGTAATCCTCCCCTTTGTAAACAGCAGGCTTGACAGCAAAAATCTGGCTGGCCAGAAAGCGCTCTTTGGGCAGGCTGCCCTTTGCATCGTAGCGGAGGGGCACGTTAGGGTCGAAGTTCATTCCATCGTCGATGAAATCCAGCAGCAGATTCATCACATTGGGCTTGAAAGTGAGGCGGAACTGCTGTATGCGGTAAAACAGGAAAACCAAGTACAACCCGATGGGAATCATCAGGAAAAGCGCCAGCGCTGCTAGATCGATGTAGAACTCAAACAAGAAAAGGCCCAGCAATAAAAAAGCGGAGACGGAAAGCAGGCGGATAAGCCGAAGGCGCTTGCGCTCCATACGCATCAGCTCTGGATGGATGGTATGGTTGTAGTACTTCCGGAATTCTTCCATGCGCTTCATGTTGGCTAAAATAGAGCAGAGCAGCGGTTTTTTTATGCTGCTCCAGACATTATTCCAGGATTTTACCTGCGCCAGCCAACCGGTGGGGCGGCTCTGCCCTCCTTTTGCATTGAAGCCTTGAAGAATTGGATAATAATCCGTAATTTTGCAGCCTTATGAAAAAAACACTTTTCATCGCCTTGGTCGGATTAAGCCTGATCGGCACTTCTTGCAAAAGCGAATTTGAGAAAGTGCGTTCGAGCGGTGATGTCAACCGTATCTACGAAAGAGCCCAGGAGTACTACGAAAATGAAGAGTACCAGAAAGCTCAGACGTTGTACGAAATCGTCATCAGCAGCTTCCGGGGGCGCAAGGAGGCGGAGGAAATCTACTACAAGTACGCCTACACCTACTACCACCTGGAGCAGTACATATTAGCCTCCTATTACTTCAACAACTTTTCCAATACCTACGCTACGAGCGATCTGCGCCAGGAGGCGGACTTCATGTCAGCCTACTCCAACTACAAGCTTTCGCCCACTTACCGCCTCGATCAGACCTACACCCGCAAAGCTATTGATGAATTCCAGCTTTTTGTCAACACCTACCCCAACAGCGATAAGGTGCAACAGTGCAACAACCTGATCGATGCCATGCGGGCCAAGCTGGAGCTGAAAGCCTTCAAGGCAGCAGAGCTGTACTTCAATTTGCGGGATTACCAAGCTGCTATCCGCTCCTTCGAAAATGTGTTGAAAGATTTTCCGGGTACCCGAAATGTAGAGGAAATCCGGTACATGATCATCCGCTCTGCTTTTCTGCTGGCGGAAAACAGCTTTGTAAAAAAACAATTTCCACGTTATTCGGATACTGCGGAGCGCGCCGAAGAATTCCTGGGCCGTTACCGGGATAGCCGCTACGCAGACGATGTCCGGAAAATGTTAGAAAAGTCACGAAAAGTATTAAATAACCTAGAAGATGTCAGATATCAAAACAAAGGTGCAGGGGTTGAACCCTAATGTAAAAGCTCGGGATATTAACAATATGGCTTCGCAGACCGGCAATGTGTACGAAGCCCTGGCCATTATCACCAAGCGGTCCAAGCAGCTGGCGGTCGACTTGAAGCACGAGCTGCATCAGAAACTGGAGGAGTTCGCGGTTTCAACCGATGCCATCGAGGAAGTAAGCGAGAACAAGGAGCAGATTGAGATCTCCAAGTTCTACGAGCGCCTCCCCAACCCAGTGATCATTGCAACGCAAGAATTCCTGGACGGTGAGCTATACCACCGCTACAACAAAAATAAAAAGGAAGAGGAGCTGTAACTTCTCATCCATACCCGATGCATCATCTGCAAGGAAAGCACATCCTGCTCGGCATTACCGGTAGTATTGCGGCTTACAAAGCCGCAGTGCTGGTCCGGCTTTTCATCAAGGCCGGCGCAGAAGTGCAAGTCCTGATGACCCCCGCCGCCACCCAATTCATCAGCCCGCTTACCCTTTCTACCTTATCCAAAAAGGATGTCTACACACAGGTGAGCGCGGCAGAGAGCTGGAACAACCACGTGGAGCTTGGCCTTTGGGCCGATGCCATGGTGATTGCCCCGCTCACCGCTGCCACACTTGCCAAGTTGTCCCTTGGCATAGGCGATAATATCATTGTGGCAACGTACCTCTCTGCTCGCTGTCCAGTATTTTTCGCCCCCGCTATGGATCTGGATATGTGGAAGCATCCCGCTACCGCTGAGCATGTCCGCAGGCTGCAGTCTTTTGGAAACCATCTGCTGCCAGTCGGCCATGGCGAGCTAGCCAGTGGGTTGGTAGGAGAGGGGCGTATGGCAGAGCCGGAACATATCCTGGAGACAGTGGGGGCATCCCTATCGCAGCAGGACTCCCTGAAGGGCAAAAAGATACTCATCACAGCGGGGCCCACCCACGAGCCCATCGACCCGGTGCGATTCATCGGCAACCGCTCGAGTGGCAAGATGGGAATAGCTCTGGCGGATGAAGCCGCCCGCCGGGGAGCACAAGTGCTGTTGGTGCTTGGCCCTTCCTGCCTGCAGCCGGAAATGCCAGCTGTAGATTTGCGGCGGGTGGAAACGGCACAGGAAATGTACGAGGCCGCCCTGGAAGTTTTCCCGGATTGTGATGCAGCCATCCTGGCTGCCGCCGTGGCAGACTACCGCCCTGCAACGGCATCAGAACGAAAAATCAAAAAACAAGCCGAGCAGATGCAGCTGGAATTGGTGAAAAACCCGGACATCGCCGCCAGCCTCGGGGCGCAAAAGAAGCACGGACAGCTCCTCCTCGGCTTTGCGCTGGAAACGCACAACGCCCAGCAAAATGCCCGGGAAAAACTACAGCGCAAAAATATGGATTTCATCGTGCTCAATTCGCTGCAGGATGAGGGCGCCGGATTCCAGCACGACACCAACAAAGTCAGCTTGCTGAGCCAGGACAATAAGAGCCGTCATTTTGAGTTAAAATCTAAGCGGGCCGTTGCCATTGATATCTTGAACACCATGCAGGAATGGGCTGCGTGGACAAAATAAATCCGCTTTATGAAAACGATCTTGCTGAGTTGCTGCTGTCTCCTGCTTGCGTTTCCTCTCCTGGGCCAGGAGCTGAACGTAAAGGTGCGCATGAATACCCAGAAACTGCAGCAGGCAGACCCTAAGGTATTCGAAACGCTGAAGAGTGAAATCGAGGAGTTTATGAATACCCAAAAGTGGACCGACGACGAGTTCAAGCAGGAGGAGCGCATTGATGTGACACTGGCCATCACTATTCAGGAGGAAGTATCGCCAACCGCTTTTAAAGCGGATTTCGGCGTGCAGGCTACCCGCCCGGTTTTCGGGTCCGGGTACGAAACCCCCCTGCTGAATTACATCGACCGCCTCGTAACGTTTACTTACGAGCAGTACCAGCCTATTCAGTTCAGCGAAACCCGCTACAATGACAATTTGTCGGCTGTGCTGGCTTTCTATGCCTATATGGTGCTGGGGCTGGATTACGACAGCTTTTCTCCCTACGGCGGGGAGCCGCACTTCCAGATGGCACAGCAGATTATGAACAGCGTGCCGGAATCTGCCGCTTCGGTCAACCCTGGTTGGCGGGCGATCGACGGGGACCCTAGCCGATATTTCTTCGTGGAAAACTTGCTGTCGCCCCGGGTGCGCGAGTTTCGGCAGGGTTGGTACGAGTACCACCGTCAGGGGCTGGACGTAGCGGCTACGGATGTCAGTACTACCCGGGCTATCATCATCGGTGCGCTGGAGCAATTCCTGGAAGTGGACCAGGCTTATCCCAATTCTATGATTATCCAGGTTTTCTCGGATACAAAGTCTAATGAGATCATGGAGATATTCCAGGTAGCCGACCCACAGCAGAAGAACACGGTCATCAATATTATGACGGAACTCGACGCCTCCAACGCCTCTGAGTACCGATCCCTGAAGTAAAACCATGCTCAGGGAGGGGGGAAACCGCTCAAGTCCCGTCAGACTTGCTTATATTTGACCGTGGCAGCCGGAGGAGAAGCGAGCGAAAATGGCTTCCTGCGCTGCCCGCAGAGATTTTTTGACTTGTAGGAAAGGGGCAAAGTAGCGGAAAGCTTCTAGGCTTTCTGCAGAGCGGACAATTCAGTTTGGCCCTTTACCGGCTAGCAGCGAAATGGTCAGATAAGCATGAATATTCAGACGAAACTTCTATTGTGTGTTTTTATTGGCGGCTTCTTTGCCCTGCAGGCACAGCCGTCGGATGTGCCTGCCGAAATAGAGTGGGGGGCTGAATACTCCGAGCCGAGAAACTCCCAAATCACCAAGGTCATTGATGTCACGCCTACCGACTACTACGTGCTCCGGCAGCGGGCGGGAGGGGCTTTTGCCCACCCGAAAGTATATGTAGAACACTACGGCGAAAAGCAAAACCTCCTGCGCTCCCGGCGCTTAGAGCTCAAATTCAAGGGCAAACGCCGTACCTTCGAAGATGTGGTGAAAATTGGTGGAAAGCTTTACTTCTTCACCAGCTTCCTCAATCAGGCCCACCGGGTGAATTACCTCTTCTGCCAGACCCTCAACGACCGCCTGCAGCCCCAGCGGGACATCCGTAAGGTATCCGAAGTGCCTGCGCCCAACCAGGCGCGGCCGGGTACGTTCAATCTGCTCCTTTCTAAAGACAGCAGCAAAGTACTGCTGTACAGTCAGCTGGACAGCAAGAAAAAGGAGCCGGAGCGCTTTTCTCTAAGGGTGTTCGACCGGGAGATGCAACTGCAGTGGAAAAAAGAAATCCTGCTGCCTTACAACGAGCAGCAGTTTTCCGTTGAGGAGTACCAGATCGACGAAGCGGGCCGGGTGTTTTTGTTGTGCAGGCAGTACCTGAACGGCAACCGCGATCAGCGCGCAGGCCGCCCAAACTACCAGTATGTACTGCTGGCTTATACCAATGAGGGGGAACGCAAACAGGAATATCGGATAGCGGCGAAAGGGCGCTTCATCTCTGACTTGACTTTCCGGGTAGGCAACGATGGCAATCTGGTTTGCGCGGGTTTTTATTCCGAACAAGCAGCCGATGGCATAAAAGGCACCTGCTTTTTCAATATCGACATTCAGCAGGAAGCAGTCTCGCAGGTAAGCCTGGAAGAGTTCGACTTCGAATTCCGTTCGCAAGGCCTGAGCGGCGGCCGGGCGCGCCGCGCTGAACGGGCAGAGCAGGAGGACAACATCGCCCGGGAGGCAGAATTGTTTCAGTACGCACTCGACCGGCTCATACTGCGCAGCGATGGGGGAGCTGTCTTGGTGGCAGAGCAGTACTTCGTTACCGAGCAGTTCAATAATTTTTACGGCAACCGCTTTTGGCGGTACGACCCTTTCTTCTTCAATGACCCCATGCTCAATAACATGCAGCGGGACTTCACCTTTCACTATAATGACATCATCGTAGCCAACATTCGGCCCAATGGGGCCATAGAATGGGCTACCCGCATTCCAAAATTTCAACGGACGCTCAACGATGGAGGCTATTATTCCTCTTACGCGATGGCCGTAGTGCGGGACCGCCTTTATTTCGTCTTTAACGACAATAGCCGTAATTTCGAGAGCGACGGCAGCCAGCAGCTCTACAATTTCAATCCCCGGCGTTCGGTCATTGCGCTGGCAGAACTGCGCAAGGATGGAGAGCTGGCGATGTACCCCCTCTACAGCAATCAGCAAGCTGGTACGATAACCCGGCCTAAAATTTGCCAGCAGGTAGGCCAGCGCCGGATGATCATATACGGGGAGCGGGGCAATGGCTACCGCTTCGGAGAATTGAACTTTGAGTAAACGAAAGAACCGCCATGGAACGATTAGCCCTTTTCGCATCGGGCACGGGCTCCAATGTGCAAAAAATAATGGACTACTTTCGGGGCCATCCCAACATTCAAGTCAGGCTGGTTGTGTCCAACAAAGCGGAGGCAGCAGTGCTGGAAAAAGCGGATGCAGCAGGCGTGGAGCGCATGCTCCTCACCCGGCAAGAATTTTACGAAAGTGAACAGCTTGTAGAAGAATTGCAGAACAGGGGAATCACCTGCATTGTATTGGCGGGCTTTCTGTGGCTGGTGCCGCCCTATTTGATTAAGGCATATCCACACCGCATCCTAAATTTGCATCCCGCACTTTTGCCTAAATTTGGCGGCAAAGGCATGTATGGCAAACATGTGCACCAAGCGGTGAAGGAAGCGGGAGCTACCGAGAGCGGGATCACCATCCACGAGGTGAACGAGGCCTACGATGAGGGAAAGATCATTTTCCAGCAACCCTGCCCCGTTTTGCCTACGGACAGCCCGCAAGACATTGCCCGCAAGGTGCAGCAATTGGAACATCGACACTTTGCACCGGTAATCGAGCGTTTTTTGACGGAATAAGCGTAATTTTAATCATAAATTCCAAATATGACTAGAAAGCTAATAATATTAATAGCCCTATCCATCGGCCTGGCCACCTCCGCCGGTGCCCAGGGCTGGCGCAAATTGCGCAAGGCGGCTGAAGCGGCTCAAGAAGAAGGCGAACTGATGGAAGCCGCAGAAAAATACGAGCAAGCCTTTAGCAAAAAGCGGCGCAAAGAAGAACTCGCCTACAAAGCAGCCGAAATTTACTATACGCTCCGGGCTTACCGCAAAGCCGTGGAAGCCTATCGTCCTATCAAGGATATGAACGACGACTTCCCGCTCGTTGGCTTGAAGTTTGCCCGCTGCCTCAAGCAGGACGGGCAGTACGACCGGGCCATCGAAGAATTCGAAAACTTCCAGGAAAATTATACCGGAGACGGCAAAGACATTCTGGAAGACATCATCCGGGTGGAAATAGAGGGCTGCCGCCTCGGGCAGGAGGCTCCCGCACGCGCCAACCGGGATATTGAAATGCTGCGGCCGGGAGAGGGGGTCAATTCTGAAAAAGAAGATTTTGCCCCTTTCCCGATCTCTGATAACGAGCTCTACTTTTCTTCCAATGTGGGCGACCGGGCTCGCATCTATTCTTCCCAACGGAAAAACAACCGTTGGCAGCAAAGCGAGACACCCCGGAATTTCCCACTCGTGCAATCCGGCCATTTCTGCAACGGCGCTATGGCACCGGATGGCAGCCGCTTGTACTTCACGGTTTGCAGCAACACAGAGGATCGCTGGAATAGCATCAAAACGCGATGCGAAATCTTCGTCACCAAACGCGTAGGGGCAGTGTGGTCGCAGCCTGAACGCTTGCCGGACTACATCAACATGGAAGACGTTACCGCCACCCACCCGCATGTAGTACATCAGCGCGGCCAGGAAATCTTGTATTTCTCCTCTAACCGCGACGGTGGGCGGGGCGGCATGGATTTATGGTACGCTACCCGCGATCTCGGCGCGGACAACAACGACTTCGAATTCCCGGTCAACTTAGGGCCGGTGGTCAATACCCTGGGCGATGAAGTCACGCCCTTCTACAACCGGGAAGACCAGTCCTTGTACTTCGCTTCCAACGGGCACGCTTCCATCGGCGGTTTCGATGTATTCAAGTCCACCGGAGATGAGGTCAGCTGGTCGAAGCCTGAAAATATGGGTATGCCCATCAATTCCAGCTCGGATGATTATTACTACAGCCTGAACCCTTCCCGTACCGGGGGCTTCATGGCTTCCAACCGGGTGTTCGCCGGGCAGAAGACAAGCACTACCCACGACGATATCCTGGAGTTCGCCGTCGGCGGGCGGCGGGTCATCGTCAAGGGCAATGTGTACGACCGTCAATCCGGTGATCCCATCGGAGCGATCACGGTCCGCCTTTACCAAATCTTCGAGGACGGGCGGGAATCCGAACTCATCAGCCAAGACTTTGAAAACGGCAGTTATTCCTTTGAAATACTGCCCAACCGCAAATTCAAGGTAGAGGTCAGCGCCTACGGGTACGAGCCCGGCAGCTACCGGTTCGCAGCGAATGCCCCCAACACCTACTCCTACGGGCAGCCGCTTTTCCTGGAGTCCAGTGCAGGGCAGCAGGGGGATGCTCCAGCCCCGCCGGTTGCTGGCAACAACAGCGCGCAGGACGAAAACCGCCGGCGCGACCGGCCCAGCCAGAACAGAGACTTCCCGCGGACCAGCAATCAACCCGATGCGCCACAGGAGCCCGCCTCAGCTCCGGTAGAACCCTCCGAGCCTAGGTACGATGAGCGTGAGGAAAACAGCAATTTCGCAGGGGACCCCAATATGGAACCGGTTGCTCCCTACGTAGCTCGCAGCCGCAACCCCAATGACGTCTATGAGTATCAGACTACGGCTCCACGCCACGAGGGCACCTACTATAAGGTACAGTTGGCTGCGGTCAGCAATTACGATGAGGGGCGTTTCAGCGGCGTAGAGGACTTGGGCGTGTTGCAAACCGAGTTGATTCTTTCCCGCGACTTGTACCGGGTGCTGCTAGCGGATTTCTTCTCTCTGGAGGAGGCTCGCAGCGTCCGAGAACAGGCCAGATCGGCTGGCTATGGCAGCGCTTATATTGTAGAGTATATCAATGGGGAGCGCTACGGAAAGGTGAAGTAGCATGCCTAATACAAGTAAGCCAGGTGTCAGCAGTCGTTTGGCATCTGGCTTAATTGTACCATGAAGCGGGCAAATCCTCGGCCAAAAGGGGCTATGGAAGGGGCAATTGCTCCTCAAAGCGCTGGTTGAATCCAGCGATGCCCTGCAAGCCTCCAGTATGGATGGCCACAATACGGCTGTCTCTGGCAAACGCGCCCCGCTCAATCTGATCCATTAATCCATACACCATCTTTCCAGTGTAGATAGGGTCGAGTACGATCCCGTGTGTCTGGTAAAACTGATGGATGAAGCGGATCAAATCGGGCTGGTACCTGGCGAAGCCGCCGAAGTGGTAGTCTGTTTGAATACTCCAGCTTGCCGGGCAAGTGGCTGGTTGGGATGCCTCCAGTATACGAGCTACCTCCCGTTGTAGGAAATCGCCCTTCAAAGCAGAGAAACCCAATACGGAAGAGCGCTCTCCGGCACCCCTTATTACGCCCGCCATAGTGCCCCCGGTGCCCACACTCAGGCAGTAGCAGTCGGGAGGTGCGCCAAGCTGCTGCTCTACTTCCTGAACTATCGCCCGGCAGCCCGGCAGGGCTAATGGATTGCTGCCTCCTTCGGGCAATAGGTAAAAAGGGGCAAATGTTGCATCCAATTGTCGCAGAAATTCCGCTCCCTGCTTTTGGCTGTAGGCCCGCCTGGAGACAAATGAAAGCTGCATGCCGCAGTATTCCGCCTGACGGAGGGTCGGATTGAGCTCTTCGGGGCGCTCTCCTCGTATGATGCCAATGGTTTCAAAACCAAATTCCCGCCCAGCTGCTGCTACTGCTGCGATGTGGTTCGAAAAGGCACCGCCGAAGGTGAGCAGGCGATGGTGCTTTTGTGCCTTGGCGCGCTGTAGGTTGTACTGCAATTTGCGCCATTTGTTGCCGCAAAGGGCCAAGCCCGGGCCCATGCGCAGCAGCTCATCCCGCTTGATATACAATGCCACTTCCGCTCGGCGCAGAATGGGGGACTGCAGCCGTTCCAGGGGGCTGGGAGGATGCGTGAACAGCGGGGATAGGTTGCTCATGAGCAGAAAAGTACAAAAAAAGCAGGAGCCGGCTAGGAGGTGATGGGCTGGCTCCTGCTTATCCGGCTGATAGAGCTTGCTCTACCGCCGGATAGAAACGGGCATGCCTGGATCGTAATCCCCTTCGATCATGGGAGACTGCCGGTTGCCGGTGTAGTCGCGCACGTTCTGCCGCACGTACTGGAACAATTCGGTAACGTTGATATAGCGATCGCGATTGGTATCCGCTTCTCCCTTCAGGCCGCGGATCAAGTAGTGGCTGAACACGCCCTGCCTCAGGCCGCTGGATTCCACCGAAGTTTCGTTGTACTTGGAAGATACGATGAGGGCGGTACTGGGGGCCGATTCCGAAATTTTGTTGTACAGCTCTCTGGTCAATCCATCCCTCGGCTGAGGGCCTTTGCTGGCCAATAAACTGCCGGAGTAGCAAGCATCGGCAATGCACAGCTTATGCTTAGCTCTGCTGCGGTTCAGGATATTCATGATTTCCCGGTGCATCAGCCGGCTGGAGGCGCTGTGGTCAAAATCATAGGGCAGGAAGGCGCCGTTCACGCCATGGCCCGAATAATACAACATGATCAAGTCGTTGGGGCCAGCTTTGCCGAATACGTCGCTCATAACTCGCTTAATGTTGCCGCGCGTGGCTTCTTCATCCACCAGTATTTTGATGTGCTCGTCGTCCAGTGCGCCTCCTTCCGGGCTTTTCAGGAAGGCATACATCCGGTAGGCGTCATCATCCGGATAACGCAGCACTGGCATGTGGTTGTAGGAAGCTACCCCGATGACGACCGCCCAAACCTGCAGTTCGGGTTCGGCAGAGCGCTGCGGCTCCGCAGCGGGGGATGGGGCATCGGGCTGCTCGGGTTGATAGACTCCGTCTTCCCAATAGCCGGATACCTTTTTGCCGCCGCGGTAGAACAGCGTGCCGTAGCCGTGCAAATATCCGTCCGCCATTTCGCCTTCGTAGCGCTGGCCGTTGGTGTAGAAAACGGTGCCTTCTCCGTGGGGCAGGCCGGCCTTGAAGGTGCCGATGTACTTGTCGCCCTCTTCGAAAAGATAGATGCCGTTTCCATTTTGACAATTGCCGGAAATGCAGCCTACCTCGGGCTGTGGCTCATCGCCGATGAACTCGCCGTCCATCCAGTGCCCTTTTTGGGTACTGCCGTCTTGCTGGTAAAGTATGCCTCTGCCATGGGGCACCCCGTTCTTAAAGCTGCCTTCGTATTTGTCTTGGTTGGGATAGGTGAAAATACCCTGCCCGTGGGGCTTGCTGTCTCGGAAGTAACCTCGGTAATGGCTGCCATCGATGTACACAATTTCTCCCTTGCCGTTGATGCAGTCGCCAGATTGGCATCCTACCTCGCGCGCTGGCTTGGAAGTAGTGGGGTAACTCCTGTGGGCGTTGATCATGTTGCCGGCTCGCCACTTACCGGTTCGTTCTAAGCCGTTCGGGCCTATCATCTTACCGTTTCCATCAGGCTGGGCATCTCTCCAGCCGCCTTCGTAGCGGCTTCCATCTGGATAATGGCAAATGCCGTAGCCGTTGATTTCGCCCTCACGGAACTCTCCGGTGTATATTGCGCCATTGTCAAAAACAAACACCCCGCGCCCGTTTTGGCAGTTGCCGGAGATGCAGCCGGTTGCTTGTGGCTGATCTGCTGGCCCTCCTTTGCTTACCATTTCTTTTGGGCGCTCACCGAGAGGGCGGACGAACGCCCCTTTCTCGAACCAGCCTACCTGCCGGGTATTGTCTTTTAGCAATCGGTTGCCCTTCCCGTGGGGTTTGCCGTTGCGCCATTCCCCCTCGTATCGCTCCCCATTGGGCCAGTAACAAATACCGATGCCGTGGTACGCTCCGTCTTTAAACTGGCCTACGTATTTGAGGCCATTTTCGAACTCTAACGTGCCCTGGCCGTTCTCGCAGTCCCCCTCGAGGCAGTTTTGGGAAAGAGCAGGCGATAGCTGCCAAAGCATACCGGCTAAGGCCAGTAGGATTGTGTAATTTCTCATGATTTGTTATTTGCAAGGACTAATCAATGAACCAATAGCAACAACCTGAACTGCTCTAAGAGCAGGCCATTCATTCAAGCTGCCGGGGCAATTGCCCGGTGATAGGAGGGTATGTTCAGGTATCAGGTTGGAGGCGCTGCCTGCAGGATAGGGGCAGCTCAATTTGAGAGTGTCCATAAGTACCGGTTTTTGGTGTGCCAGAGCCGGCTTTCTCTGGCCCGCTCTGTGCAACGGCTTAGACTATTTGATATATCGCACTAATTATTATAAGTACGAATTTATGTCCAATATGTTGCGTGAGCGGCACGGCTTGTTTCAGCCAACAATGAAATGATCCCTGGCAATGCCAAGGTATCGGCTCGTTTTGTGCCTGTCTCGCTCCGACGATGAAGGTCGCTTACAGTACGGGCCGACAAGCGCCTGGGATTAAAAACTTGCTTTTTTGCAGGTATTTCTCGCTTCAGCTTATGGTATAGGCTCTAATCATTCCATCGATAAAGATGAGCAGAGAGAAGGATATAGGTAAACGATATGTCCAAATTTAGTGACAGGGATATCCTTTAGAAAGGAGAAGGGGCAATTCCGTTTGCCAGAATTGCCCCTTCAAAGGGTAAGCGTGAAAGTAAAACCGTTGCCTTTTAGTAGCCGCGGCTGTTGATGTTGGAGCCGGAGTCAAAGCTTCCGCCGGAGCGGCTGCTTACGGCTTCTCCGGTGGAGGAGACGTTTTGGTCGAACAGGCAGCCGGCCATAATAGCTTTTGAGCTTCCGTTGCCGGAGTAGTCGTTGTAAATGCCGGAGCCGCGGAAGTGGGCCTGATTGGCTACGAACTGGCAGCTTTTGATCAGCAGGCGGACAGATCCGCCGTTCGCTTTGTTCAGCAAGCCAGCGCCGTAGGTAGCCTCATTGCTTTCGAAGCGGCACTTGACGATCTGAGGCTCGTTGATCCCGTTCATGGCACCATTGTAAACAGCACCTCCATCGAGGCGGGCTACGTTGCGAATGAACTGGCAGTGCTCAATTTTTGGGCGGCACTCTCCGCCATCTGCGTAATTGAAGAAGCCAGCTCCTTCCCGAGCGTTGTTATCGATGAACCGGCAGTTCTGGATCACCGGGCTGGAGGTAGCGCCGTTGGTGGCTAGGTTGAACCAGCCTGCACCACATACTTTCTTGTTCACATCGTTTGATACAGTCTCTTCGTTAGCCGAGCCGCCGGTGATGATGAAGCCGTCCACGAGGGTTTTGTTAGAGACATTTTCGGTGTAGACCACGGTGTAAGCGTTGTCATCGGCGGTGGGAAGACCGATTTCGCCGCTCAGCTTCGTAGGATTGTTCTCTACGTTCCGCTCGTTCAGGGCATTTTCATAGCCTGCAAAGCCTCCGTAGACTTTTACATCACTGGGAATTTGGAAATACAGGCTACGGTCTGTGCCTGAAGTAGTAAGGTATTCGCCAGCAGCCACCCAAATCTGATCGCCGGGTGTAGCCGTTGCCAGCGCTTTGTGCAGGTCTCCGGTAGCGGAGGACCAAGATGCACCATTGCCAGAGCCGTTCGGCTTGACAAAGATGATTTCGGCTTGAACTTGGCAGAATGCCAAAGCCGCGATTAGCAATAATGTTACTCGTTTCACGCCTAACAGTTTGAAGTTGGAAAAACTGATTTTTGAATCTCAGTTAACTAGGGTGGGCGCAGGCTCGAAATAGTACTTGGGATTTAGACTAGTTCGATTGCAGCACCATCCTCGTCAAAAGAGGCGTCAAACGAAGGACAAATTGTGGGATATTGGGATTCCGAAGGCGTCACCCTTCAAAATTTTTTCGCATCTGACAGCTTGGGAGGGCTATCAAACGCGCTGCTAAGATATAACTTTTTTCATAATAAATCAAAGCGCTATTTAAAAAAAGCACATCCTGCCCTTCTTGCTTCGCTATAAAGCTCTGTGCAACAGTGCCCTACAGCAAGCCGAGAAACGTATAAAAATAATGGCGAAACGGAACTAAATGAGATGAATGCGAGCGCTTTCCATGGAGATGGCGATGAAATAAATATACCGCCTAGACCCCAGAAAGTTGGGATGCTTCGCGTGTCAAATTAAGTGCCGTTTTGCAAAATTGCCTATCAAAGCAAAATTAAATGTATACGTTATTGGGAATTATGATCCTATTAACGGCACCTATCAGCGGTTTGTTACATTCTGGAGCCAGAAAATGAGGATTTATCTAATCTTGCTTTAATACCTGTAAATATAAGAACTTCTGGGATTTGATGGTAAGGATAAGGGCAGAAAAATTCAGTTAGGCTTATTTTTTCTT